>JAMOOZ010000366.1 GCA_027064885.1 Desulfurococcales archaeon | reverse complement strand
AGGATGACGCCATCCTAGATTATCTCAATGAAAAGTACAAGAGGCTAGGAAAGGACGACCCAGTAGCCCATCATGAGTCAAGACCGGCCGAAGCTGAGTCCTCAGCCGTAGCAAGGGTGTTAATGATCGCGAAGATGCTGAATATGCGTGTTCACTTCGCACACATATCAGCAGGTCTAAGTGCGAGGCTCATTAGGAAAGCCAAGGAAGCTGGTGTGCAGGTAACTGCCGAGACCTGTCCTCACTACCTCTTATTCACTAAGGACGACGTCATGAAGTGGGGTAATTACCTTAAGATGAACCCGGCGCTGAAAACGAAGGATGACGTACGGGAATTATGGAGGGCCCTAGCGGATGGGACTATAGACGTTGTCACTTCCGACCACGCTCCCTCACCGCGTGATGAGAAGGAAGTCGATGTGTGGAGCGCTTGGGGAGGAATACCTGGGGTAGAGACGATGTTCCCAGCAATATTCACATACGGTGTCAAGAGACTCAGACTACTGACGATTGAGAGGTATGTTGAGGTAACGTCCGCTAACCCGGCTAAGATAATGGGTATTTACCCAAGGAAAGGCGCATTAACAGCGGACTCAGATGCAGACGTAGCATTAATAGATCCCAGCCTGACAATAAGGGTTACGCCTGATGTGCTTCACCATAAAGTTGATTGGACCCCCTACGAAGGTATGGAGCTATGTGGATGGCCCAAGCACTTAATAGTGAACGGTAAAGTTGTTATAGAGGACAGAGATTTTATAAGAGAAAATGTGAGCCCAAGGTACGTGGAGTCATGAGTGAAGGACTAAGCGAAATAGAGGAGCCAGGCGTAAATCGTGGACAGAAAATTAGCTTAGGTGTAATAGTTACCGTAGGACTCTTTGTACTATCCCTAACTCTCTTTCTTTCCCCTTTCCTGTCTTATGTAGTAGTAATTCTCGCGGCCATAGCTGTAATGGTTAAAGCCCCTGCAGGAAAGACCTTGAAATATGTACTACTAAGCCTAACGTCCATGAGCCTTGCTTTGATATCAGCAGTACTCTACATAATTGCTGTGCTGTTGCCTGCTAAGGAACTGTTTCTGCTGTCGCTGATGCTTGGTTTCCCTTCACCGATACCATTGTTACTCCCGATACTCGATATCCTCGAGATTGGGAGGGAGGTGCGAGCGGCCCTAGCTGTAGCTTTGATAGCGGTGGGGATTACTACGTTGCCTCTTTACGGTACAGCTCCTCTACACCTACAGGATAGCTCAACAGCAGGTTCTATGTCAAGCCTTATCGAGAATATGGGGTTCTTGGGGCTTTACATTGCGATAGGGTATGCGCCTTCATCAACTGCAATAATTGCGGGCTACCTAATACTGATATACGTTGTTATGAGCGGATTACGAGCTTACCTTCAAAGAAAGACTTAATAGTAGACACTAACTCATCCTCATTCCTACAGATTCTGTCGTACCTCTCGTTTAGCAGCTCCTTTAACTTCGGCATCATATACCTCCTGTCACAGAGCACTATTACAGCCTCATCATGCTCGGACCTTATGGCGCGTCCAGCTGCTTGCATTACCTTTATCACGGCAGGTAATTCCATAACATATGTGCGTGCAGAACCCTTTGTTATGCCTTCCATAACTTTCTCGAAATCTCTAGTGTAGTCATCTGGTTGTGGGTAAGGCACACCGGCGATAATTACTGCCTTAATTAATGACCTTCCCTTATTATCAAGTAGCTCTAGCCCTTCAGTTATTTTACCGCCAGCTACGCAATGAATTAAGGCCTTGTCGACAGCAGAAGTGACCTTAAGTAACTCCTCATACTTTGTTCCCCTATCTTCCTCGAATTGCTTGCCGTCAACGATGAGGTGCTGTAGAACATTACTCATAAAATTATAGCTGGGATAAACAACTAGCACCACACCCCTAGGAATGACCTTAAATACCGATTCAATTAGTTTAGCATACTTTCTGTACATCTCCTTGCTGCGATATCTATAGCTAGACGTAACGCTTGTTACAACAACGTATGCTACGTTATGACGGGGGAACACGCGCCCATACTCGGATTCGATATCAATGTACATGAAGCTATCTCCACAGACCGGCGTTAGTACATGCATTGGGGGCATCGTACCAGACATAAGTAGGACGCCCTTGAACAGCGAGAGCCTCCTCTTAATGAATCCGTAACCTAAGGGAAGCGCCTTAAGAGCGCTTACCTCAGATTCAGAAAGGTACCCGTACGACTGAAAGTCAGGTTCCTTTAGATAGCGGAGGAACTTAACGACCTTGCTTAACTTAGTGCTTAGAGCGACAGCATCCGACACGCTTGGTGCCCTAAGTAGTTTCTTCAGCCTTATTTCAGCAAGGGCGTCTTCTAGGAGAAATAAGGTGCCTTCGCCAGGGAGAATCAGTGCCTTATCCACACGTTTCAGCAATCTTCCTTTCTGCTCATTAACCGTGTCCAGAAGACTCCTCAAATAACTCAGAACCTCATCATAATGCTCACCATACTGCTTAACCTCCTTCAAAGCCTGCTCCACTGTTATGCTATCTATTTCCTCATCAATTACTGACTGAGGTATAAGGAGAGTGTGGGCTTCATCAAGAATCAGATAGAAATCATCAGGTCCAACATCGGCGAATGCTGTGTCAAAAACTTCCTCGCGAAATACATAGGGATACGTAACAACAACGAATTGTGAGTCAGGAATTAACTTAGTAAGAGAAAAGAAGGGGCAAACACCCACCCTGCTTGAAATCATTAATGCCAAAATGTGAGGGTCGAAGGACAACTCGGAATTAAGCAGCTTCCGAACAGCATCGAGTTTCTCATCGATACCAAAGAAGTATGGGCACATCCTCCTCATTCTTAAGGATTTACATGCTACCCAGAAGTCCTCCGTACTTCTTCCTCCACCCACGTCTTGTGCTAGGGGGCACATCTTAGCTGCGCTGTACACGAATGTGAAGGAGAAACCTGACCTACGTAGCTCCCGAATCACGGGACTCATTTCATTTATTGTTCTGACGCCATACAGTACCGGGCCAACATCTGAGTGTGAAATTAATGCAACTATAGTCTTGCCAAAACCTGTCGGGGCCTTAAGGACTATGTGTGTGCCTAAGGATTCAGCTATCCTTTTACAGGCTTCAAGCTGTCCTTTCCTTGCCATCATGTAAGGGAACTTCATTGTCCTTACCTTGCAGTTTTTCATGACCTACTTCAGCGACGCTACAATCATAATTATTCCACGGCGTATAAGTGAGACAGCGAGCCCAGCAAGTATTAGGGCTATGACTTTATCCACTAACTGTGAGCCGGACTTGCCAAGCACTTCCGAGAGCTTAGCGCCACCAAGCATGGAGATATATGTTAGGAATATGTTAACTGCTATGGCTATTAATGCGTAGGTTATGCCGTGAGTGTATTTGATGTATATCGTCGTGGAGATCGCAGCAGGGCCAGCTATCAAGGGAGTAGCTATGGGAACTAGTGATGCTCTATCTCTACGTAGCTCTGAAGTATACCTAATGTCCATGAAGTCAAGAATGGCAACTATCATTAAGAGTATGCCTAGCGCTATCATGAAGTCCTCTATTTCTATGCCAAAGTAACTCATAACGTAATCCCCAACTAAACCAAAGAAAAGTAGGATAACCGTGCCACCAGTAACGCCTCTAAGGATTATCTCCTTACGCAGGCTGGGCTCGAGACCAGCAGTGTTAGTCCCTACGTAGATTCCAAGGGTTATAGGGTCAATTACAATGAAGAGCATTATGATATCCTGAATCAAGGCCCCCAAGTTCAGCTCTAAAGCCATGGCGAATCACCAGCATTCACACTCAGGATCACCGCGAACCTCAAGCATAGTGAACTCTCCTCGCTTAAGATCCATGATCAAGAGCTTATTGAACAACGGTTCACCTATGCCCGTCACAAGCTTGATTACTTCAGCAGCTTGAATAGCGCCTATAACGCCAGGTGTTGGGCCGAGCACCTGCGGTGGCTCTCCTACGTATCCGCTAGTTACGCTGAGGATACACTTAAGGCAGTTCGTTATCCCCCTTAATATAGTGGTGGCCTGTCCGTAGAATTCAGCTATCCCGCCATGCACTAAAGGTTTCGAGTAAATCCATGCTAGCCTATCAAGTGTTAACCTCCCCGCCCAATTATCAAGGCAATCAACAATAACATCTGCCTGACGCACAAGTTCCTCAAACTTCTCGTTCTGCACCTTCATCACGTAGGGCTCAACACTAACACTCGGATTAAGGCTCCGTACCTTCTCAGCTGCAACTAAAGCCTTGGATTTCCCTAAATCATTAACGCTGTAAAGTATTTGCCTATTCAGGTTACTTAACTCCAGCCTTCCATCATCAACTAGGAGTAACCTACCAATGCCGGCAGCGCTTAAATATAACACGACTGGCGAGCCTAATCCTCCGAGGCCAGCTACGAGTACTGTTGCCTCACGTAGTTTCTCTTGCCCTCTACGTCCAATCAATCTTAGTTGCCTTAAGTACCTCTCCTCAGTCATTCTTCATCGTCTCTTGAAGCGTTACTGGAAGTTTAAGTATTGAGGACCGTCTTTTAATAGTGTAGGGCCGTTAATGTACTTGAGGTGGCGGATATGAGTGATGCAAGCCTCAAATACGGTCCGGTGATCTTCGAGGGTGTTTCGCCGAACGCAGCATTTATGACAAGAGTGAAGAGGTTTATATTGACTGCTAGGACGAAATACCAGGAAGTTCAGATACTAGAACTCTATGAGTATGGGCGGGCCCTAGTACTCGATGGATATATTCAATCAACAGAGAATGATGAGTTCATATACCATGAATCACTGGTTCATCCTGCAACTATAACACACCCGCATCCCCAAAAAGCACTAATCATTGGGGGCGGGGAAGGAGCGACACTGAGAGAAATCCTAAAGCACTCGCCCATCAACGAGGCGGTAATGGTTGACATAGACGGTGAGTTAATTGAGTTCGCAAAGGAGTACCTAGACTTCATGCACCAAAAATCATTCAATGATCCAAGAAGCAAGCTACTGATAGAGGACGGATACAAGTACGTTAAGGAAAGAGCACCGAAAAAGTATTTTGACATTGTTGTACTAGACCTGACAGATCCGTATGGCCCGGAAATCTCGAGAAAATTATATAGTAAGGAGTTTTACGCCATGGTTAAGTCGATAATGAAGGATAATGGCATATTGGTAACTCAAGCCGGTAACTCCTTCTTCTACCCAAGAACGTATGCTAGGGTATTGGAGAACATCAAAGCAAACTTCAGCATCGCTAGGGAGTACTGGGTGTGGGTACCTTCCTTCGGGTACGCATGCAACTTCATAACGGCATCGGACGCGCTTGATCCGGCTCTACTTAGTGAGAATGAGGTTAATGAGAGGTTAAAGTCACGAAGCGTCGAAACGAAGTTCTACGATGGAGCTCTTCATATCTCCCTCTTCAAAGGGAAGGTGTTGTTAGGGAGAGTACCAGAAGAGTAATAGAGTGTGAAGAAAACTAAGGGACGATTAATAAGTTTTCACAGAATATTATGAATGCTTAGGTTCACTCAGGTCTAATTTTACCCCACTTCTCCAGTGCTTCCCTTAACTCTTTGCGTGTCTTAGCATACTCTTCTAGCGGGATGCCACTGTAGTACGCCTCTAGGGCCTGACGCACCGCTATTCCTCCAGCCTTAGGGCCGCTTGGGTGTCCTGTAACGCCTCCCCCTACCTGTATTAGTATGTCGGAACCCATGAAGTCAAGCAATTGCGGCAGTACGCCAGGGTGTAGTCCTCCAGACGCTACAGGGAGGACGGGCTTAAGGCCATACCACTTTTGTGGTTCCTTCGTCTCGTCACCCTCAGGGCTAAAGTCTTCCTGAGTTATGACGTTCTGAGTTAGCTTTAGTTCCTTTAAATCAGTCTCCATCTTGCCTACGTTAGTCCCTATGTGGATATGATCTACTCCGGCAAGCCTTGATATCTTAGCTATTAAGTAGAAGCTCACTCCATGTTCCTTGGGCCTGGTGAAGGCGGCATGGAATGCTCTGTGTGCATGTATCGCTAGTTTATAGTCAGCTGCATGATCCCTAGCCGTCTGAACCGCTGCCCAGCCAACTGTTATGATGTCAAGCATTATGAATTCATTACCATAATCGGCAACAAGTTTCATCCTACGTAGCATTTCCTCCAGCGTCGGTGCCGTTACGTTACATAGGTATCCTTTCTTTTCACCGGTCTCCTTCTCGGCCTTATCTATGGCCTTCATCACAGCGGCTAGCCTCTTCTCGAAGCGGTTGAAGGATTGATTAGTTAGGTTCTCATCATCCTTCACTAGATCCATTCCGCCACTTAGGATCTCGTACGCTGCCTCACTATACTCTCCTGAAGTTAATCCAACCTTAGGCTTAGGCACTGTTGCAAGTATTGGGCGCTTGTAAACCTTAAGCTTGTCGCGAACGCCGCTAATACCAAATAATGGTCCGGGGAACGACTTGACGTACTTTTCAGGGAATTTAATGTCAAGTGCCTTCAAACTCTTTATTGCTCTCATGCCGAAGATATTACCTAGTATCGAGCTAAAGAGTTGGGGTATTGACCCCAGCTCAAAGAGGTCCAGGGGGTACGCCACCTTAATTAAGCCATCCTCACGGACGACGTAAGCCTTGGCCATGATCTTACGTACATGCGGCTTCAGCGTCGTTAATGTGGTCCAAGTACCAACGCTGCTTTCAGACGCGATTCTCCCAGCTACGTCGTCTATTGTAAGGCCTTCGGTGGGTTTAGCCTTAAACACCGCAATTAACTCATTACCGCTTGGCTTGTAGTTTCTATCCACAAACTCACTATACCACTCGAATCCCATGTTTACGTCCCAAGAAAATATCGGGGAAGCAACTAATAAGTGGGTTTAACTTAAAATGGAATATTACATTACTATAAGAAAACCGTTTAAGCGAACATTAAGTCTTCAAGTGCCGCTGACTATTTTAATTAATTGTTGAGCAGCCTCCACAAAGCGCTTGGATACTTCAGTGTCTGGATATTTCAGTATGAATGGTGTTCCAGCATCATTGCATTCAGCTATCCTAGGGTCTAACGGTATTTCACCAAGGAACTCTATCCCATACTTACTAGCTATCTCTCTACCGGAACTCTTGCCGAAAATTCTGTAGAACGAGCCGCATTTGGGGCAAAGGAAGCCAGACATGTTCTCTATGACTCCTAGGGGCTTTATATTCACTCTCCTAGCGAAGACTACAGACCTACCGACTACAAGCAGTGAAACTTCCGAAGGGATGGTCACGAACACGGCTCCGTCCACTTCTGGAAGTTCTTGTGCAACGGTTAGTGCTTCATCACCAGTGCCTGGAGGCATATCAATTACTAGGAAGTCAAGTTCTCCCCAATTAACGTCCGACACGAACTGCGTTACTGCAGTAGACTTGAGTGGCCCGCGCCATATCACCGGTGAGTCATCGTCCGGAAGCAGGAAGTCCAGGGACATTACCTTAAGTCCTAGAGGACCTAAGGCAGGCTCTACTCCCTCATCCGACATCGTTAGTCTAGTTCCTCTTAACCCCAGCATTTTCGGAGCTGAAGGACCGTGGAAGTCAATATCCATAAGTCCGGTTCTATAGCCTAACTTCTGGAAGGTTAGTGCAAGGCTAGACGCTATGAAGGACTTCCCAACGCCACCCTTACCCGACATAATGACTATTTTATGTTTTATTTTAGATACTCGTTCCTGAATCTTTTTCTTTCTCTCAAGGTATTCGCGCGGTGCGTGGACCTTTATTTTACTTGACGGTGGGTTTGAGGTCATACGCACATCACTACATTTGAGTGTTTTCGTGGAGTTAAAAGTGATTACGTTAGTACGTGATTGAATGCTTCAGACCCTTTGCTGGCTGAGGTACGTTAGTTCTGCGTACTCAAGCTTGAAGGTTAGGACACATTCGTTAATATTTACAACCGCCTTTACGGGGAACTTATACTTAGTCTCATACCATACGGTAGCGTTAACATGGTACGTCTTGTTATGTATGTCGATAGTGTAGGTATACTGTATCTTCACAGTATCTAAGGGCTCCTTAACTGTAGGTATCGTAACCTTATCGTGACTAAGGTATTCTGTTTTAATGCTCACATTATGATTCCTGAGGTTCTCAACATTCACTAATAGCATTGAGATGTTCTCGACCTTGCTTGTGAAACCCAGGACATCCAGCACCGGTTGAACGTAGTAAGCGCCAAGGGGTATTACTCCGTGCCCGCTTAGTACTACGGTCTTATTACCGGAAGTACCGTTTTCATTTGATGGCACCTTAAGTGTCCTATTATAGAAGAATATCCTGAACTGCATGAAGTCCTTGACCCCGAAGACTGTGCCGTTTATGCTGACATTGCCCCTGACATCATAGAATACATCAAGGGTTGCGTTGGGGTTCGGTCTATTCGTGAAGTATATTTCCTCAAGCGCTCTGTAAAGATTCTCTGTAGCCGGCTTTACTTGCTGAGAGGACTCTCTCGAGGCATGGGTTACGAGATAAACCACACCTACAGCTATGAATACCACTATCACGGCTACTACTACTATGTCCCACCTAACTTTCTTAGTCCTTATGGAAGGCGAAATCCTTGCCTTCTTCTTAACGATTACTTTGCCTGCCTCTTTCTCTCTTCCCTTTCTTTTCTTTTTAGTCAGCTTGACCCACCCCGCTTCTTTTGATCGCTTCACATAGTGTGGTTTAGTATAAAATTATTTCAGGGGTTTAGTCACTTTACACGTACCGTCTGACCTTAATTACTTGTTCTTCACCCTTCATGCCGTAGGTCATTACTATTAGGTCACCTATTGAGATCTCATCCATTCTGACAAGCTTCTTGAAGGCTTCCTCGAGCCCTTCTTCGTGGTTCTTCGTGGGGGTTATTATGGGGTTCACACCCCACAGTATGTTTATTGACCTAGCAACTCTCATGTCAGGTACAGCCACATAGAAAGGCACACTGGGTCTTATTGATGCTAGGTGACAGGCAGTGATCCCTGTTGATGAGTATATTATTATTTTAGCACTCAGATCCTCTGCGAGTTCGGCAACACCCTTAGCATACCTTCTCTTCAGCGGGCCGCCCTCTCTGTATGTCCTTATGATTTCACTTGCCTCGGCCTTACTAACTATCCGGTGTAGCCACCTCATTGCCTCAACAGGGTATTTGCCAGCTGCTGTTTCTCCAGTCAGCATTAGGGCGTCAACGCCCTCAGATACGGCGACGTAGGTGTCAACAACCTCAGCCCGTGTCGGGACGGGGTTCTCAACCATGGATTCTAGGAGTTGCGTTGCCACTATGACAGGCTTGCCTACCCTTAACGAAGCTTCAACTATTTTCCTTTGAATCCTCGGTATTTCCTCTAGTCCAAAATTCATCCCTAGGTCTCCCCTAGCTACTAAGATCACGTCGGCGACGCGCGCTATGTCCTCAACATTCCTGACTGCTGACTTTGTCTCTATTTTAGCTATTACCTTGGCATGACACCCCATCTCCCTAAGGAGTTCCTTCAGCACTTGTACGTTGTCAGCATTTCTAACGTAGCTTAGCCCTATGTAATCAGTTCTAATCCTGCAGGCAAACTTAAGGTCATCTAAATCCTTCTTTGTTAAGACGGGGAGATTGAATTCTTTGTTCTGAACAACGACACCCTTACGAGACTTAATAACAGCGTCGGTCAGGGCGATAACCTCGACTTCATTACCGGAGACCTTAACAACCCTTAACTCAATTCTCCCATCATCCATGACGAGGATGTCTCCCTCTTCAAGTTCGGAAAGTACCTTCTTGTTTGGGAAAGGTATAATGCCGGGCTCCTCAACTCTCTGTTGCGGAATCAGCTTGGCAACATCGCCTTTTTTCAAGGTTAATGGTTCAGACAGCTCGCCTAACCTTATGGAGGATCCTTCAAGATCCGTTATTAATGTTAAGGGCTTACCTGTAACCCTCTCAGCCTTCCTAACATTATCAGCGAGAACTTTCCAGAAGTTACTATCTCCATGAGCAAAGTTTATTCTGAACCCGGACGCACCGGCGTTAACTAACTTGATAATAGTTTCTAGATCTTTAGAAGCAGGTCCCAGGGACGCGATCAGCTTAACATGTGTCAGCACGCTCACCTAAAGAGCAAGGGGCAGAAAAGAAAATAAGGGTTCACTAATTCAAAATGACGGAGCCGCCGTAGCTCAGCGGGTAGAGCGCCGGCCTCGTAAGCCGGTGGTCGCGGGTTCAAATCCCGCCGGCGGCTTCACATATCAGGACGCATTACATTAACCCGTACCAAGAATAGTACCCGATAACCCCTCAAAGAGCCTTAGGAGAGTGTTTAGGGATGCTACGGTATTTCTGTACGGTTCCGCAAGGCGTAGAGAGTCTT
The DNA here is from genome assembly GCA_027064885.1 of Desulfurococcales archaeon. Classification (GTDB taxonomy): domain Archaea; phylum Thermoproteota; class Thermoprotei_A; order Sulfolobales; family NBVN01; genus WAOL01. The sequence goes on along the minus strand of JAMOOZ010000366.1, from coordinate 14,418 downwards.
ACTGCTAGGGAGTTAAGTAGGATGGACGTTAGCGTGACATCGATCAGGCCTGGTAAGGTATTCTTTACTGCTGGTGAGCATTTTATTTACATAAGTAATAACACCCTACGAACTGTGAATAGGGTTTTCATTGAGTTAGTTCACACAAAATTCGAGACCCTGCGTGATATAAGAGAAGTTGCTGAGAGTTTAAGCTATACGGAATTCATTAGGAGTAATGCAACCTTTGCTGTCAGGGCTGAACGTGTAGGTGTGCATGATTTTACTAGCATTGATGTGGGGCGGGAAGTTGGGGCGGGCGTGATCGAGTCATACGCAGGTGAAACCGGTGTTAAGCTTAGGGTCGACTTAAGGAGACCTGATGTCGAGGTTCATGCCTTCGTATCAGATAATGACTTAATTATCGGCATAAACACTACGGGAACATCGCTTCACAGGCGTGGGTATAGGGTGTACGATCACCCAGCAGCGCTTAAAACTACGCTAGCATCTGCGTTACTAGAGCTCCTAGGTTATGGGGAGGGCCCCTTTATTGACCCTATGTGTGGTGGTGCGACAATAGTTATTGAGGCTGCTCACAGAGCATTCTCAATACCCATCACCTTATTCAGGCAGGATTACGCCTACAGGAAGCTGAAACTATACGACCCGCAAACAGAGCATGATATAATCACAGACCTCCTTTCAAGAATAGAGTTGACCGAGGATACTCGATTGTACTGTATTGACGCTAGCCCGAAACACTTAGCTGGTGCACGTCTAAATACGATGTCAGCTAACGTAGTCTGGGCTACCACCTTTATTGAGGGTGACTCAACACTGCATAAAACATACTCGCTAGTAGACCTTGATGCGCGGCACGCTGCTGTCAATCCACCCTATGGGATAAGGTTTCATAATCCAAAGAAGTTACCCTTATTTTATGAAAGGTTTCTGGAAGTGTTCTTCGAGCGTTTTTCTGAAGCACGCCTAGCATTAATTACGGCTGCCACGAAGGCGTTAGAGAGCGCGGCCAATAATGTTGGGGTTAGGATAGCTCGTAAGGTTGATGTAATGCATGGCGGGTTACGTGCTAGAATGTACTTGCTGAGTTCCTGACCTTACCTTAATTGCATACCGTGCTAGGATTAACACTAGTAGTGTGAGAAGCAGTAGAAAACCTAGGAAATCAGGCTTCCTCAATACATTCGTTTTAGGAGTCACTGTCTGCGTAGCTGATATCGATGATATCGTACTTGACCAGAATGTAGTATTTGTTATCTCTTGCGCGGAGTGTGTCGTCGTGCTTGTAGTTAGTGTTTGTTGAGTTAATGTGGTTGTATTAGTTATTTTGGTTACGGATGTTGTGGTAGTGCTTGCCATGTTTAGTCCCGCCTCCAACGTTACTTTCTCAATTAAAGGGAATAACATGCCATGCAGCGTTGTTGCTAGCTTGGTGATATTGTAAGTTTTTAGCCTCGGCGGTACCTCACTGTCTCTGAACAGCATTACTTCCTCAGCATACTTTATCTTAGAGAGTTCCTTTCTAGCATGCTCTAATTGCTTTTCTGTGATTTCCGCGGTGAGTGATTCTTCTTCAACCAAGGATGGATTATTGAGCCTAGCCCCAGCTAGGAAGTCCAGCGAAATCCACCCGATCGTCGGGATATACATAAGTGTATAGGCATGTGGGCCTGCGTTGAGGAACCTCATGTATGAGCCTTCAACAGGCATTGTTATATTCAATGGCAGATACACATAACTATGCTCCATCTTAGCTGGTATGCCGTAGTACCACAGTAAATTCATCAGGATCCTAGACATGTCATCACAATCTCCCTGGTGCTTATTAACTATATCGGCAAGTGTCCTTGGTAAGGCGCTTGCGTTGTAGCGTATGTAACCTGATAAGTAAATAAATACGGCGGCTTGAACTGCTAAAAATGCTTTAGATACGTTATTAATAGTGTACCCTCTCTCTTTAAGCCACTTAGTAAAGTCGGGAACAACTTTCTGCCTAATAATATCCGCGGGCTTCCTCACATACTTCTCTTTAATATTTGGGGGGAACCTATCCTCAAGGTCCGCAAACATTTTAGGATTACGGGATATTTCAAGCACGATATTTGTTAGGTTTAGGAAAGTCTGCTTAATCCTAATGACTATGAACCCGAAGCTCCCGTTAAAGACTTTAACTTGGGCAGTAACGTTGTTGCCATTTCCTACAAGTGATACGTTGCCACCGTAGGCAACAATATATACTGTCTGGTTTAGTGTACCGTCACTGTAGTTTGCTGGGATCTCGAAGTATGCTGTCGATACATTTCTTGTTAATACGACGTAAGCGTAGTCGTATAGCGTAAAACTAAGATGCTGTGGTCTGCCATAATTAGGTTGCGCTACAGTGTCTATGAAGGAGTAACTAAGCAGTAACGAGAGCGTGATTGCCGTTAACACTGGCATTATTAGGTGCGGGTTGCGCAAACGTAGCCCCTAATGTACCATAACCTAGGCCTTAATAACTTACATAGAGACTACCACAGCGGGTTCACGATTGAAGCCAAAGCCTAAGTTAGCTGATGTCGGGGAAGACAAAGCAATAAACACGTTAATTGAGGTGCTAGGTGATAGCTTCAATGGAGGTCTCCTTGATAAGTTAGATGATGCCGCAGCTCTACACCTAGAAGGTGTAACTATAATCAAAGTCGACGGTACATCGGAGCGAGCATCCAAGTATCCGTGGATGGGGTTAGACGACCTAACTTACCGCGTCCTAGCTGGGAGCGCCTTAGACATTATAGCCAAAGGCGGGAGACCTCGGTACACACTAATATCGCTCGGTATGCCTAAGGAGAGGACCCTTGAAGATATCCGCTTAATGGGAATGGGTATTCGCGAATTCGCACAACGGTATGGAGTTAGGGTGTTGGGAGGGGACTTCAATGCCTCCGAGGAACCCTTAGGTGTATGGATAGACGTAACAATGCTAGGCGAGGCAAGAAAACTTATCAGAATGAGGGGAGCACAAGCAGGTGACAAGGTCTACGTAACGTCGTGCTTAGGCAGGTCAGCAATTCCTGCACTAATGCATTACTTATCAATTAAAGGCGAGATACCAAGTAGCGTTAAGGAATGGTTACGTAGGCCGGAAGTACCGTTAAGTTTCCTACGGTACGTCGATGAAGTTAAGGCAACTACGGACATAAGTGACGGGCTGCGTTCGGTGAGTAGGTTCCTTAAGCTAAATTCTCTTTCTCTAACCTTATCCGAGGAACTCCCGATTTGTAGTGATGTTGTGGAGTTCGCGGAGGAAACAGGCATTGAAGTAGAGGATGTGCTGAGATTCATGGGGGAAGAATACGCGATAATATATGTCTGTAACCGAGGCAGCGGGTGCGGAAATGGTTTCCTATTAGGGCAACTTACTGAAGGAAGTGCTGGGAAAGTGTTGCTGAATGGGAAGGAACTACTTGGGGGATGGGATAACTTTAGAGGTTTCACCTTAAATAGTACGGAGTAACCTTTTATTCTAACGGAGTATATGGTTAAGCTAGAGGTCAGGCTAATGGGCGAGTCGCAGCCCGTCACCAAGGGCGAACACAAGCTAATTAAGCCATCAGCTTTCGACCCTACCAAGGGAGTAATCAGAATTGCGGATAGGGAAATACGTGCTGGAGGCCCCCTACCTAAACCTAGGGAAGGCGAAAAACTAGTTAGGTACACTAACTCTATATGCCCTTACTGTTATGCCTTATTACCTGCGATAATAGTTGAGCGAGATAATAAGCTCTACATCAGGAAGATCTGTCCGGAGCACGGTGAGATAGAGGAAGTATATCAGGGAAGCGCTGAATGGGCTAAACGTATAGAGAGGTGGTTTGTTGAAGGACGTGGACCTAGGCACGTGTACACGGAACTATCTGCGCCCTGCCCTTTCAGTTGCGGTCTCTGCCCACTGCATAAGAACCACACAGCGTTAGCTAATTTAGTTCTGACTAACAGGTGTGACCTAGACTGCTGGTACTGCTTCTTTTACGCTGAGAAGTCCGGTTTTGTCTATGAACCAACGCAGGAACAAATAAGGTACATGCTTGAATCATACCTTAAGCAGGGAGTCACCCCAGTAATACAGTTAACAGGTGGTGAGCCTCTCCTACGTGAGGACGTCGTTGAGATAGTCAAGATACTCAAGGATATGGGCATAAAACACATTCAGCTAAACACAAACGCCATAAAATTCGCTAGACTGTATTTAGAGAAAGGTGAGGAGGAGGCAGTAAAGTTCGCTAGGGCATTGAGGACTTCCGGTGTAAACACTGTCTACATGAGCTTCGATGGTGTAACCCCGAGGTCTAACCCCAAAAACCACTGGGAAATTCCATTCGTCTTCGAGGTTTTCCGCAAAGCGGGAATGACGTCGGTAGTCCTAGTGCCTACAGTGATTAAGGGCATAAACACAGGAGAGCTAGGTGACATAATAAAGTTCGCTGCCCTCAACATGGATATTGTTAGGGCGGTGAATTTCCAGCCAGTGTCGTTAACGGGCATGATAAGGAGGGCCGAAAGACAGAAACTTAGGGTAACGATGTACGACACTGTAAAATTAATTGAAGAGCAGACTAACGGGCAAATAACCGTTAACGATTGGTACCCGGTTCCAACAACGGTTCCCGTGTCAGTCTTCGCTGAGGTGCTTGCTGGAAGATTCAAGTTCGAAATGGCTAACCACCCAGAATGCGGTGTAGGTACGTACATCTATGTGCATAGAGAAAATGGGGAACTAACATACATATCAATACCAAGAATGATAGACGTTGAAGGTTTCATGGAGTATCTACGTGAGAAGGCTGAAGAGCTGAAAGGAGGGAAGCACAAACTACTGGTGGGAACTAAAATACTCTTAAACATACTTAAGGACTTCATAAGGTGGAGCGAGGTACCATCTGAGTTAAAGACGAGTTTACCTAAGTTACTTCTAGAAATATTCACTAAGCAGTCATACGAAGCCCTAGGTAAGTGGCACTATAAGTTCCTGTTCCTCGGGATGATGCATTTCATGGATCTATACAACTACGACGTTGAGAGAGTTATGCGGTGCAACATCCATTACCTAATGCCCGACGGAAGGGTAGTGCCGTTCTGCACCTTCAACGTGTTAAGCGATGTCTACAGAGACTATGTGCAGAAAAAGCACATGTTCACGCTTGAGGAATGGAAAAAGATGAAGGGTGAGCATACCCTAGGAGAGGCAATAAAGTACAGAAGAAATAACGAGCTAATAAAGAAGATGACAACTCACCCACTGTATCTCAAGACGTATGGTCCATTCCTCGAGAAATGGATTGACATGTACCCATGGCTTAAGGAACATTACAAACAACCCTAAGTCCTTAACACATTTTTCTTAGCGAGCAATAGCGAATAAGTAACAAAATAATTTATTGTAATATATCCTCTTAATTAAAAATACTTCCGTAAGACTTTTCATGCCAGACAACTCACTCTGGAAACTTATAACCACAGAACGGGCATACCTTTGCTTCCAACGGTACTAGATGACCATTAGGGCACCACTTAAGTTTCTTACCACAGTTCGGACAGAACTTAGCATTGAATGGAACTTCAGCTCCGCAGTATGGGCAGTAAAACTTCCTTTGCGCCTGGGGTTGTGGAGCAGTTGCACTCTGTTGCTGTTGTTGTGGTGGCGGGGGTGGTTGTTGTGCATAAGGTCCGTAAAGCAGAGGAGGTATCATAACTATTCCTGTCCCCGTTGCTGCTCCAGGCGACTTGCCTAGTTCGGAGGCTACGGATTTAGCAGTCTCCATCTGAAGCACCATGGCGGCATTACCGGTTTGCTTGATCCAGAATATTTTCTGACGCCACTCCTCAGTAGTGTCAACGCCCTCAAACTTAACGTCGATCAGCTCAAGCCCCAGCCTCTTGAAGTCTTCCATAACCCTTAACTTCACCTCCGTGCTTACTCTGTCGAGATTCATGAATACATCAACGATACTGTACGTTGATAAGTACTTCATCAGTAACTCATTCATGTATCCTCTGAGGTACTCGTTAATGTCATCGGTGGTGAATAATGACTGTCCTCCAATAACTTCGTTAACGAATACTGCCGGATCCACTATTCGGAAGTAGTATGAGCCTCTGAACATTAGGGGTGCTAACTCGGTGGTTTGTGCCCTCCCGCCAAAGAGGCCTCGGAACTGCTTTAACGAGACGAAGATTATCGTGGCGACGAAAGGTACCTTCTCATACCCCGCTACCTTCGATAACACCTTAGTGAGTAGCGGTAATGTAGCCGTGGTTAACACATGCCTCCCAGCCCTAAACACGTCGTAGACCTTACCGTCCCTATAGAAGACTGCCGCTTCGTACTCCTTAACTATTAGGACCGATCCCCACTCAATCACTTCATTAGGGTACTTCCAAACTATGTCGTCGGGGCTCGGGTTTACCCATTCAATCACCTTAGGCATACCGCATCACCTTACCTGCCGGGTTCAGCCTTGAATAAGTTATTCCTGAATTCTATTCTGTCGAGCACACTATTAACTAGGCTCATGACTTCCCGCAGCTTAGCAGGGTTATCACGCGCCTCCTGAAGAGCGGCGAGCAGGTTCTCGGTCATCGAAGCTATCTCGGCATCAACTCGCTTCAGCGTCTCAAGCTCCCGTTCCCTTATCTTAACCCTATCAAAGAAACCGGCGTACCCTGCTGGCGCATTCTTTATCTTGGAACCGGCCTCATCTAACTTTTTCCAGAGCCTGTCGAGGTAGGTAACCGGTGCATCATACATGCCGTCTAGGGCAGCAAGCATTAGCTCTCTCACGATGTCGCGCGCTCTCTTTATTTCACCATATATGTAATTACGGATTAACCGATCGTCCTCCCTAATTAATTCCTTAACCTTGTACCCATGGAACCCAGGAATTATCTTCTCAAGCTTTTCCAACAGACTTAACTCTTTACCCAATTTTGACACCTAACTTTTTCACTCGAATAGAGTAATCCTAAATGCCCTTATTATTATCTTCTTAACTGTTGACCAGAGCTGTTGACTTTCTTGGTGAAGTCTATTGTTTCGGCTGGACTGCATTGACTAGTACGTATGTCAGCCCTACACCTATTAGTAAGACCGCTATGCCAGCGCTTACACCGGCCCGGAACGCGATAAATACTGCTATTCCTGCAGCTATGATCACGCCTCCCCAAAACCTCCCTAAGAAATCATGCCTAGAAGCCGCTATGAAGGCACCAAAGAAGCACAGCATTATCGAGGCCGAACCGATAGGTGATAAAATTCCATACCAGGTTACGAGAATTAATATTCCAAGCACTATCAGTGACAATGCAGCGAATATTCCTTCCTTCAAAAGTAGCCCTACAAGTTAATTGATTTACTTACTTTTAAAATAGTGTGGCGCTTTTGGGACCATCGTTTTAGGAAGTTACTGTGTGTAGGAAAATGTTAGTGATTAACTACTTTAGTACTCTCGTTCTGTACTCTTCATAGAGTTTGGAAACTTCATTAATCCAACGTGTTAAGCCTTCAGGTTTGTCAGGGTATCTGCGGTATAGTTCCTTAGCTTTATTCATGTACCTTGCTACCGCTCTTAACTTAAGTAATAGGCTAGGTCTTCCTATTCCTGCCAGCAATCTCATCCCCTTATCTACTACTGAGAGTTCGAGATCTCCCTTCATGGAGACGGTGTTTAGGTCCGTTTCCTTTATGATCTTACGGGACATTCCGTACTCGAGGTCATCATCGCTTAGTTGTTGAAGGAACATCCTAAATATGTCGAGGGGAGCTTGCTTTATGCCGTAGTGTTCTAGAAAACACTTATTCGCGTTCCAGAGGGCAGCATTGGAGGTATCTTCGTTAGCGCCCAGGTAAGTGTTAGCTAAGCACCAAGAGGTTATCATCGCTGAACCCTTCCCTCCCCCATGTATAGGGTTAACAGCGTAGGCAGCATCGCCAATGACGGCTAGGCCATTCCATACTAAGGTATTGACCGGTCTCCTTGTTGGTGCGGGGGCACCACCAGCCTCGACTATCTCGCTACCCTTGAACTCGGATCTAGTCAGAACGTACTTATACAATAGATCCTTAGGGTTAGGGTATCCGACACCATTCTGTACTCCCAAACCAACGTTTACTAACCCTTTCTTAAGGGAGTACGGGAAGAACCACCAGTAACCACCGGGTGCTATGCGTTTACTTATATATATGCGCAGAATCTCTGGCTCATCTACCTCTTTACTAAGCTTACGTACTTCGCGGTAAGCAACTATACCGTCCTCGGGTTTCAAGGGATCCTTAATTGGCCATTCATCGGGTGCCTGATTAGCAAGAACTCTAGCATAGCCCGTAGCATCAACCACCAGTTGCGCACGCACCTCAATTTTCTCAGAATCCCTGCGTAGGATAGCTCCCTGGGCGATATTGTCCTTCACTATTAGTTTAGTAGCACTTGTCTTTTCCCAATACTCCGCGCCCGCATCAACAGCCCCCTTAATGAATCTCTGAGTGAATTTTATCCTATCAATCATGAATCCTTCTCCTAATACCCTGTACTTTGCACCTTCTGAGGGTGAATACACGTCTATGCCTTTCACATTACCTGTAAGTTCCTCGCCACCCGGGTACTCCACCCCTAGTTCGTCGAAGTGATGTTTACCCAAGGCATCCCCGCACGCCTTATCACCTGCCCGGGTAAAGGGCCGCATGTCAGCAAGTAGCACCTTGACACCTTTCTTACTCAGAAAGTATGCGAGCGTTGACCCGGCAATACCAGCACCCACCACTAGAACATCATACTTCTGCGACACTTTATGACCCCCTCTCATAAGCTACGGCAGAGTTTTAATTGCTTACCAAAGAATAGCGGTCCCCGTCGCTCCATCTACATCATCAACTCAGCGAGTGCCGTCAGGTCATCCCGTTATCCTTTAGGTATGACAAGAATTAAAACTCAATATACTACCTTCAAGACACGGGCAGGTTAAAGACCTTGGGGATAGGAGATAGTGTCTGCGAGGTATGCGGTAAGAGACCAGCAACTCATAAATGCAGGATCTGCGGCAGGAATGTCTGTGAAAAACATTTTGACAAGCACAGGGGTATATGTAGGGTATGCTCTGACCTAATGTGTCAAGTCTGCGGTGAAAGACCCTCCATAGATGCTTGCATTATTTGCGGGAAATTAATATGCAGGTCCTGCTCGGTTGAGTTGCAACCAGGTATAAGGGTATGCATGTATTGTTATAATAACTTGCCGGAAACGCTGAACAAAAGACCTGAACTTGGTTACCTGTTAAGATACATTCGAGAACGTCATTAATTTATCAGTGATTAAAATAAAAGCTTAAAATGTGCTCGGCGCTATCCTCAAGGTGATGCTTAATGGGATTCAGCGATGCGTTAAATCTCGTTGAAAACGTAATAAAGAAGTACGAGGATGTACGTGCTGAAGCTGTAAAAGAGGTTAAGATAACTAAGGTTGCTGCGTTCAATATAGTTAGTGAGATCCTCTTTAGGGCTGAGCGTATACTAGCATACTTAGCCGAATTAGAAAAACTAGCGGGGGAAGGGAGAGTTTCGAGACTGTGTGGAAATTGGGTGCTTGCTAAAGATGACGGGATGACTCTAGCAACACGGGTCAAGCCCGCCTTAGCAGTATCTTACTCGGCAAAGGAGAGCAAGATAGTATTTGCTGATTCCGTAACGTCAGTCATCATTAAACCATCGGAACTAACCGTGAAGTTCAGGTCGTTTACAATTACTATGCCCCTAACGAGGAATAGCATCGAGGAGAACGCAGACATACTCAAGTCGTTGGGCTCAAAGATGCTCTTCGTTGTCGATGCAATATTAGCTAGGGTAGAAATGTGCGGGAGGGCACATGGTATAAGACTGTAATAGGCTTCTTACGGAACTTCATGAGCTCTTAGCGTTTAGGATACGCTCATCTTTAGGCTACCCTGAATCCCTTTCCTCCTGGAACAAATACATATAGTTCATCAACCTCAGGAATGTAGAGAAGAACTAAGGGTACGTTTCTGGGTAAGAGCTTGGTCCTATATAACTTTCTGTAAATCCTTATGGCTTCTTTAGGATCCACTCCGCGTTCAACATTCTTTAATAGACACTTTTTGACTAATTGCCGTCTTTGCATACCGTATCGACAAGATACTAGGTCGCTATCTCGGAAAACCGCCTGAAGATCCGGCCTAACTAGAAACGGGGCGAAGTAACTGAGGTAGAGTTCTAAATATGATGCGTTTGCCCGTGTTGGACAAGAACTAAGTATTGCTACACCGGAAATCAGGCTAGCACCAATACGTAAGCTAGGCTCTACCCATCGACATCTCCATGCTAGCTCAGAGAGCTTTGCTGGGAGTAACTTTAGGACCTTCTCTAAGCACTCTACAGGACACATTGCTAGGAAACACGGGTCGGTACACACCGCTACCTTAACCTGCTTCTTCGACATCATTCCATAACCTCTTTTAAGTTACTCAAGCTCCTTCTTGTAGGTGCAGGTATTGAATGTTAGGGAACATGAGGGCGCCGTCCTAGTATACTGTATTAACGATCCTGCAGGTGCAGGTATAGCTAAGTACTTAAGGGAAGTTACAGTTTGCATTGACGTAAGTGCTTCAAGAGCTGTTGAGGCATGGTACGTTAAGGACGTAGATGCTGTGCTGGCAGGTTTCCCGGTGGAGACAGTATTCATGAACTACCTTGATGAGGTGTTCCCTTCGGCTAAGTTCTATGTCTTTCTATCAAAGCATTCTGCCACGTCTGGCATAAAATCCCTAACAGCGCACCACACTGGCAACCCAACAGCAACAGCTGCTGTTGGTGGCAGGCCTTACGAACTCTCTATAGCTCACCCAGTACTGACGTACAACTTCATTAGAGGTCTTAACGAAGTATCTAAAGCACATACACTGCAGGGATTCGAAGTTGTTTATGAGGTCACGCACCATGGTCCCACATCATTGAATAAGCCACTATCTTTCATTGAAATAGGCTCGAGTGATAGTGAATGGAGGCTTAGGGAAGCACATGAAGTGGTTGGTGAGGTTGTGCTTAACGCCTTGAAAGCGTTAAAGCATACAAAATGCGTACCTATCACGGGGTTCGGAGGACCGCATTACGCAGAAAAGTTCACGAGGCTTGCCCTACAGGAAGACCTGTGCTTTGGGCATATAATACCTAGGTATGCCCTCAAGGAGTTGCGAAGCGTGCCTGAGAAACTGGAGTTCATTATCACACAGGCAATAACAAAGTCCGTGCCTAGGCCAGTGAAGGTGCTGGTCATGAAGAAAGTTGGTTCGCTTGCGCGTGATACCATTAAGAAAGTAACCGAGGAACTTGGCTTAGAATTTGTTATCATTAGGTAGGTTAAGCGGTCATACTAAGTGATATGGAATGGGTAAACGCTTATACGGTCGAAAGCTTAGTTCGTTTAGGGTACTATGCGTATAGTGCTTAAGCTTACAGGTAAGGCGTTTGAACCAGGCAACGAGCAAGTACTTCTCAAAATAATTAAGATATTAAGGGAGAAAGCATCAACTGACCGTGTAGTTGTGATCACTGGTGGAGGTAAGACTGCCAGGAAGTATGTTGAACTCGGTAAGGAATTAGGGGTGAATAACGCATGGTTAGATCTCCTCGGCATAGAGGCATCTAGACTTAATGCTCTTCTACTTGCGGCCGCGCTCGGCGAGCTAGCCCATACGCCAATACCTAGGAGTGTCGATGAGGCCCTTCATGGACTATCCACGGGCAAGGTAGTGGTTCTAGGAGGGCTTCAACCTGGGCAATCAACGAATGCGGTCTCAGCAATGATCGCTGAGCTAGTGAAGGCTGACCTACTAATTAATGCAACGAACGTTGATGGTGTATATGATAAGGATCCGAGTAAGTATCCTGACGCGAAACCGTTGAAAGAAATAAGCATTCGGCAACTTTCTGAAATGCTACGTTCACAGGACTTTAGGCCGGGGCACTACGAGTTATTGGATGCTGTAGCCCTAAAGGTTATAGCGCGTTCGAGGATAAGGTTGGTCTTCGTTAACGCGTTTAAGCCGGAGACCATTAGAATGGCATGGGAACTACGTAAAGAAGCAGGGACTTGGGTGAAGTACTATCCCTAACGGTTGTAGAGCGTTATTTGAGCACTACAAGCAAGTAACACTAACTTAAGTTAAAGCAAATTAATCCCATTACACGACTTTCTTTGGTGCGGGGGTGCCCGAGCTCGGCCAAAGGGGGCGGGCTCAAGACCTTTCCGGCTATGGGTGGAGAGACCCGCTGGCGGAGGCCTGCGTGGGTTCGAATCCCACCCCCCGCACCACGCATTCCCTACTGAAGTACCTCCAGGAGTTCTTCTGCATTCCTTGGTCTTTCGTCAATGATAAGTGAGATGCATCTTGTGAGGACCTCCCTAAGTTTCCTATCCTTTACCTTGGTTAAGACTATTCTATCTCGCCGCTTAATAATATCGTTATTCGCGATCCTGCTTAACGTACTTCTGAGCCTATGAGGATCCTTGCGAGCAGTTGAAAATACAATTGAATACAGTTCAGATTTACTCTTAATGTCTTCAGGGTGAGTTCCAATTAAAGCATCCCTCAGCGCTGCTGTAATTTCTTTCCGTGTCTCCAGCGTCGATCTGGTCAAAGATTTCAGTACTATCATTCCTAATGAGTAAATGTCAGTGACAACGCCTTCAACGCCTAGGAGCAAGTAGGGGTCACAGTATGAGGGATTAGTGAATCTTACCAGTCCTTGAGGGAACTTTCCTAGAAATCCCGTGATGAAAACTTGCCTGTTTTTCGTCTTTGAAGGTGAACCAATTAAAACCTTCCCAGGATCCAGCCAAAGATGAGCTATTCCGAGTTCGTGTGCTCGTATTACATACTGAATGATCTCTCTGAGGACAGTCCTAGCAGAATTCTCCTTCATTCGCTCTAAGTAACTGTCTAAAAGTGTGGCGCTGGTCCAGGGAATCACGATTGAAGGGGGTGCCGTTATAATGTCGTTTACACTACTATACTCCGTTTGAGGAATAAAGAGACTGGAGATCTCGACATTGTTCGCTAACGCGATACAGAGATCTAACGCTAAAGATGATAGTATTACTTTCCCGTTCTTACCTATGATTAGAGCCTCGGAGGGAAGGACAAGCACCTCTCTTTGGTTGTCTGACTCTGCTGGAAGAACTGTTATGAAATCCGTACTTACTAGTACGCTATTACCTATTTTCAAACCGTAGAGCTGTGTTCCAAGTAGAGAATCTGGATAGCGTAACTCCCTGCATTCTCCTACCGCCTTCTCAACATCGGGTTTAAGGGTGCTTGGAAGATTCTCCAGCAATACACTATAAACGTATGATGTTCCCTTCTTGTTCCCTATTGCTCTAAGGGCATCGTTACCAAAGACCTTCTTACTTCCTTCGCGTGCCGCTGCCGCTATTAGCATGTCCTTGCAGCAAAGCAGGACGTAGCCTACCCCCCTGCCGTAGTCAAACCTGACAAAAATCACCGTATTTGGTGGGGAGTCATAAGAAAGCACAGGTCCTTGGGATTCAATGACATCTAGTAAGTTAGCTGAGAACATAATCTTAGATACCACTAGTAAGTCTGTGAGGGCTGCACTGACCTTCTGGAAATAACTGTATCTTCTCATTCGCTCCCTCCAGCTCATTATAAAATACTGAGTGATTAGGATATAACGATATCACTCAGTATTTTATAATGCACTATTATTTCATTCTTTTATATCAAGTAAGACAAAAAGTATTACACATGAAGCGCGTAGCATTGTCTTAACTGTCATAAATACCTCAAGTATTATTCTCTAATAATACGTAACCCTAAATCATGGGAGCTTCGCTAACGTATTACGAGTTAACAGTGTTAGTTCTAGCCCAGTATCACTTATTTCATCAAGCCTAGTCTTTATTACTAAACACTGCGTTGATTTTTTGGTGAAGCTTATGCCTTTCATCACAGGAAATAAGAGCCGCAGAAGAATAGTCACGATTAGAATTCCGTTAAGCATGAATAAGGAGCTTGAAGAATTTACAAGGAAATTTAATTATCCTTCGAAAAGCGAGCTTGTTCGTACAGCAATTTTAGAGTTCTTAGCCGAAATGGAGAATGAAATGAAAATTAACATTCACTTCAGTACCGACAGTGACTACTTAGAGGATGACAGCGGTCTAAGTCAGGCGGAGAGGATAATTCTGGTCTAAAGGTAAAATATTGTTCACTTTTTACTCTGGTGGGGGAGGGAGATTTCGTTTCCCGTTTTAAGGTTGCCGTGGGTTTCGCTAGGGCGGGTTACGCCTCTACCTCACGCTTCATTACGGCCACAAGCCACACCACACGAGTTTTGAGGTGATTGAAAAT
>JAMOOZ010000365.1 GCA_027064885.1 Desulfurococcales archaeon | reverse complement strand
TGATCGTTGCTGCTGAGTACTTACTAGCGTCGATTAGAACTTGAATAGTGATTTTATTTGGTGTGTTTTCAATTATCTCGGCCCCAATTAATGCCCTCACCGTGCTACGGATCACGCGTAAATGTGTCTCTGAAAGAATACCACCGGTCGTCTCAACAACTATGGTATCCATGCCGAGTATATACCCGGCGTAAATAGCCCTTATGAGTAGGTTTTCTGAGGAGCCTTGGCTCACCCTAATCGTTAGCCTCTTCTCCTTTTTCTTCTGTAGCATCGTTATCGGCGCTAACCTTAACGTCCCGTCCTCAAGCACTTCAATACTAACAGTATCTCCGGGGGAAAGACCTACGGACTTCACCCACGAGGACGGCAGAGAGATCATCAACGTTGATCTACCGAACTTCTGGACGCGCCGTACCTCAGGCATGTTTTGATACCCGATTTAATTTAGCTAAAACGATATAAAAAAGTATAGTTAAATTTAAGCAATAATAGGTTAGGTATTATTCGGCATTATATTCTCGAACGTAGTATATAATACGCCAGAAAAGGCTTCAGTGAAATCTGAAGAACGTTGGTTGAGCACAATAATATATTTATCGTATAAGTAAGTTAAGGCAAGCACAGCCATTAACCAATACTGATGCTCAGGCACTGTGCAGGAAAAATAATGTGTGTTTCACTCTTAGAGTAAGGTTCTTTACCAAGTATAAGTTGTGGCGGCTCGATGAAGTAATGCGTTGGTATGAAGTACTTCGGCCTAGTCTTCCTCAAGATGTCTAAGACATACTCGCTGGGCGTGTGCCCATGAAGCCTGGCCTCCTCAATCATTCCGGGCGGCGCGCTAACTTCATGGATAAGCACGTCGGCATCCTCTGCCTCACTTAAGAAATCATCATTAGGCCAAGTATCGCCGCTGTACGCAACAGTTTTTGACCCTACCCGTAGTATGTAGGAAAACGATGGGACAGGGTGTATAGCGTTAATAGCCTTTACATGGATATTCTCGCTAAGCCGCACCCATACCTCCGGGTGTAGCTTGGTAGCGTCGACGTAGTTTATGTAGTGCGGTACCTGTAATGTGTTCAGTAACTCACTAATCGAATCAAGCACTGGAGGGGGTGCGACGACATTTAATCTCTTCCCTAAGTGCTTGGCCCGCTGAATTAAGGTAGGTAACCCTAGTAAGTGATCTCCGTGGGCATGCGTTATCAAGATGAAACTTAAGTCGCTTACGTCTAAGCAGGTGCACTTAAACAGCTTCTCTAGGGTCCCTTCACCGCAGTCTAGAAGTATTTTTGCGTCTCCTTCCTCGACTAGGTATGCTGGCTGACCGAACAACGGATTACTAACCCATCCTCCAAAGCCTAGGATCGTAACTCTCACTGATTTGAATCCCTAACATAACATAACGCGTAACTATCAAAATATTTTCCCTGTTAACGCGTTACCTGTTTCAAGAATAGTGCTCTGGAACTCTAAACACGAGCATCCTAACGAAAGTATCGTCGGGTATCTTCATGAACCTCTTTAACGCTTCCTCTCCTAGAAGCCTTTCATTGGTTTCCCATGAAATGAATGATGGTGTGAAGATTCTCTTTTCGGTATCAAAGCCAACTATGAACCTCCACCTACTGCCGCTGAGGGTGACGATGTACCTTCCCTTACCTAACCTTTTACCGAGGTCCTCAAGTAAAGTCTCGATATTCTTAACGTCCTCAACCTTCACTTCTGAAGTGAATGCTAACGGGTATTCCAGCACAGCATTGGCAAGGGTTACTTCCGCGAAACCATCTAACCTGCTAGAGTAAGCGTCACTCATCCTGTACCTAACCACTACCTCGGGTGCGGAACGCTTAATGCTTGTTGCAGGCCTGAAATTTCTTAAACCATGTTTAAGGATCTTAATTGTCTCTTTACATAGATCCTTAAATCTATCTTCATGACAATGCCACTCAATGATGACTTTATTGTCCTTCACTTTCTTAAGCAAGGCGGTAAGGTATGGGGTCACTCCCTTATCAGTGCGTACAGCGAAGAAAACGTCAACTCCTGAGATCATCCTTATGATGCCGAACTCAACGACGTATTCCTCTACACGTTTACTGAGGAATCCCTTCTTTAACTTGATTATTAAGTCGCCGTACTCGTTTATGATGCCACCACCAGATGCTAGAATGCTGGCTATGGTATCAACATTGAAAACACTAACCTTCGTTGTCATGCTTACCTTCTCCTTTCCTTTCGTCACTACTCCCGTCCTCAATATCTTCTGGAAACCTATTAAATAGGGTGACACTTTATGTGAGTATTTGCGGTACAACCTCTTTAAAAATTTCGTAGGGAAATGTTCCTCTTTAATACTTTTGGAATGTGTCACCGACATGTAAGAACAGCGTAATCCACGGGTACTTAGCTTTAATCTCCCTTAATACGTCCTCACTATCGTCATGATACTCTATGACCTCAAAACCATCCCTTAACGCCTTACCCAGGAGCTCAGCCTTCACTACCTTCGCAGACCTTCGATCCCTACCCCTTCTTAAGTAAATAGCGTCTGGTTTGACCCCGGTGTAACTAATTACTTGCTTTAAGGTAAAGTCCCTTAACCTGTTGGGTCTCCCGGTAATTATAATTACGCGGAAGCCCTCAATATGGGCATCCCTAACTAACTTTACGCCAGCATGCCTTGGTTTATCTAGGGAGAGCAACTCGTTGCTGAAGAAAACCTCCCAGAAGTCATGACCGTAGTATTCCGCTAGTTCTCGTGCCGCCGCGAGCCTTTGACTCACATCAGCAATTACTCCATCGACGTCGAAAGCCTTAGTTAATGGTTCGTTAGGCAATCTTAACACCTTTCCTTTCAGCTATTTTCCTAAGTAAGGGTATTTCCCTGATCTTATTCTCGCTAAGGTAACTCCAGAGGATTCCCTTGGTTCTTTGCTTTGGGCCCGAGCATTTGATAGCCCTTGAGGGCGTGAAGATAATGTCTACAGTAACGTCCCAAGGAAGCCTGGGTATGGAGTTGCTCAGCACTTGAAGGTCATGTACCGTAGTGAATATGGGTGTATCGTCATTCACCTTATTGAATTCACGGAGGATAGCGTACTCAAGCTCTGAGTATCCTTCACCCTTCCCGAGCCTCGTGCCCGTCAGGTCAACGGCAACGGAACCCGTAACTATCAAGTCAACGTCAGGCAGGTCCCAAGGCTTGACTTTCACACCATATCTAAAGGCGCCCCTAATCGTTGATGCGTAACTATATGCTGAGGAGGGAACCCTATGGGGATCTAGAAGGAGAAAGCCTTCCCTTATCCTGGGGGTCGGCATTATCAAGACCTTCCCTTGCCTAAGCGCCTCCAGCCTGATGATGCGCTGTGGCGAGTCTGGACATACTTTAATGACTCGTGCGTTGATGAATTCCCTACTCTGGGTTAACCTGTACGCCGCCTTCTCAGCACCTGCGAAGTTAGGTATGCGTCCATAGACCGGGAGAGGGAACCTAGCTACCCCTGTCTTCATTAGCTTATCCCAGGTTGCCTGCCTGACCCTGTTCCGTGCCTCCTTAACCTTCCTTGCACTTGTACCCAATAATGATCCCTTCATTATCTGCACTGAAACTTAATCAAGGCTAACCCCCTCCTTAAGGAGGGGGGTTAAAGTATGGGTGACGTGCTGAAAGCTGCTGAGGCATTTGCTTCGGTGAACCCAGCACCGCTTTCTAGGCTATACAAGCAACGTGAAGTCGCTGGGGGGATGCTAAGGCATCCAGTAGTGGTGCGTGCCGATGGTGTGGGATTTAGGAAGGCCCTTAAGAAAGGGTTTATGTGGCCTAGGGATAGGAGGGTTCATTATGCCTTAGTTAATGCTGCTGAGAAAATTATGCGGAGGTACTCGGCGTCGGCCGCCTATGTTGTTTCGGATGAGGTCAGCGTGTTATTCCGAATCCTCCCGTATTCCGGGAGGTTGTTCAAGGTAGTTAGTATTACGGCATCAATAATATCCTCTCACGTTTCTCTAGAGCTTAGTAAGCCCTTATACTTTGATGCTAGGGCTATTCAACTAACTAACGTAGAGGAATTCGCGCCCTACGTAATGTTTAGGGCGAGGGTCGGCCTCAATAACTACGTATCAAGCCTATATCACAGCGTGGTTGGGAATGATCGTGAGACACCACCGCTTTCGCAGATGATTAAGCACGTTAAGGAGATAGTCAAGCATCATGACTCATGGGAGTGTTGCGGGACCCTGCTATACTGGGGCACATGCCTTAAGGACGGAGTGAACAGGCGTACAGGAGAGCATGTTGCTGTGGTGAGGAGGACCATCATTAAGGTAAACGTGACCTCACCCAAGGACATTGTTGAGGCATGCCAAAGCATTAAATCCTCTCCTTACTAGGTAGTGGGAGGCTTAAGTTCAGGATTTTGAGGTGGTAGCCAATGGTGAAGCTCGCTATTGAGGAGTTGCTGAAGATCCTTAAGGCACTGAAGCCCGCGGACCCCTCAGTCATTATTGGACCTAAGGTCGGTGAGGACGCAGCAGTCATTGACCTAGGCAATGGGCTCACGCTCGTAACGCATCCTGACCCGATCTCAGGGGCCCTTAAGTTCCTCGGGTACCTAGCGATTCACGTACCAGCTAACGACGTAGCCGTCACTGGTGCACACCCGAAATACTTCATGCCAGTCATCCTGATCCCTGAGGGGATTCCGCTAGAAGCTATTGAGGGGGTAGTTAATGACATGAGGAAAGCATTGCAGGAAATCGGCGGGCATGTAGTTGGCGGTCACACTGAGGTCACCGACGCTGTAACACACCCGCTCGTGATAACAACAGCGATGGGCCTAGCCAGGAAGGAATCCATAGTTAGAACCTCCGGTGCTAAGCCAGGGGACTTGATAATCATGACGAAAACGGCGGGAATAGAGGGAACGGCAGTCTTGGCTTCGGACTTTAGAGAAGAGCTACTTCATAGGGGAATCCCTCACACAGTTGCAGAGAAAGGTGAGGCAATGATAAGGCAGGTAAGCGTCGTCAAGGAGGCCTTGATCCTAGCTGAGCATGGGTTTGCTAACGCGATGCATGACCCAACAGAGGGTGGCGTGGTCGGCGGGTTAACGGAGATAGCTTACGCATCCAATACATCAATCATAGTTAATGAAAACAAGATACCGTTGAACCCTGTAACGAAGCTACTGGCTTCAGCAATGGGCGTTGACCCGCTAAAGATGCTGTCCTCTGGCACGCTACTCGCGTCAATCCCGGAGGACAGAGTGAACGATGCACTAAGAGCTATTAAGGGAGAAGCAGGGGTAAACGCTACCATCATAGGTAAGGTGGTCGAAAAAAGAGATTACTTACTTCACTTAATCCGCATGGATGGTAGCACCGAGGTCTTCAGGAGTCCGCACGTCACAGATGAGATAATGAGATTGTGGCTTAGAACAAAGTAATATTATCATTACACTTAATGTTTCCCTAGATGAAGATACTTGTCTGGGTGGGGATTGTGGGTGAGGATGTAGTGCAGGTATCACAAGAGTGTATTATCAGGAAGGCTAGAAGGAGTGATCTAAGAGACATATACCTAATCGAAGTCAAGTCGTTTTTGTATCCTTACCCTGTGGAAGCCTTCATAACGTTCCTACTGCTCTACCCAAAGTACTTCTTCGTAGCTGAATGCGGTAACCGCGTCGTCGGGTACGTGACCGGGGTTAGGGAGGAGGACGGGTCTGGCCACGTCATGTCGTTAGCGGTACTGCCCTCGTACAGAAGGCGTGGCCTCGGGTCAGCGCTACTTGAAGTGCTTGAAGAGGCCTTCCTTAGGGACGGGGTCAAGCGAATATACTTGGAGGTATCGCAAAGTAATAAGGAAGGCGTTAGGCTCTACAGGAAGTTCGGCTATAAGATGGTTGGCGTTAAGCAGAAGTACTATCCCGACGGTTCAGACGCTTACGTAATGGTTAAGGAGATCCACACTTAACTTACGCACATATTCCGCGCAACCAGGTAAGGCATAGATTCTCAGTATCCCTAAGCACCTCGGTACACTGCTTATTATCGAGGCACGGAATCTAGTTATAGGGACGGAAGTGCCTGTACTAGTGATTACCCTAACGCAGTTCTCATCAGACGCTATCTTCACGGTGTCGAAGTAAGGCTTAGCATCATGCTTCCCTATGCCAGCATTCTTTAGTCTTTCCTTAAGTTCAGCAAGCGCATTCCCTAGCCTCTTGCTTAGCTCACGCGGGTTATACGTTATCTTGTCCAAGACGGCATGGTATCCCTCCCTTCCTAGGTAGAGGCGTATTAGGTTCCTTAGGACGTTACTGCCTAGACCCCTTATTATCACGTAATTCATCAACCCACCTATGAAGAAGTCATCCCAAAGGTAGATCTTACCTGCCCTAACAGCTCTCCGAACACCGTCGCCAGTGGTGAAGGGCTCTAAGATATCCCTTACCTCCGGGTCCTCAATCATTTCCTCGTATATGGCGTTTATGAGGAGCTGGTAGGCAGTTATTGTCTTGTGGTAGTACACTGACCTATACATGTGGAGCCTAGCTATGTAGAAGGACTCAGCGGCTTGAACGGCTTTCTCGGGTACAGCTACGTTCCCTTCCTTATCCACGGTCAACATGGTTGTTATTCTGTGAATGTCTATTAACCCGTACTTCACTCCCGTATGCAGAGCATCACGTAGCAGGTAGTCCAGGCGGTCAACGTCTAAGTCGCTACTTAGTAGCATGTTGTATGTTGAGTCCTTATGCCTCCCTGAGACTATGGCGGCAACCTCCTTAGGTTCTATGCCGTGGTCGTTTAACGCGTCTTTAATGTGCGGGTCTTCCGTTATTATCCAAGTACTTATGTCTTCGTGAGTTACTTGAAACCGTTCCTTGAAGTAAGTCTCAATTGCGTGTGAGTAGGGCGTGTGCCCTACATCGTGAAGTAATGCAGCGATCTTCAGGAGTTGGAGATCGTCTTTCGGGATGAAGCCTTCCATTGAGAGCTTACCTGCGATGCACCCCATCAAGTGCATAGCTCCTAAACAGTGAGAGAATCTCGTGTGGACAGCACCAGGGTAAACAAACCATGCCTGCGCCAGTTGTTTCACCCTCCTTAATCTCTGGAAAGTTGGTGTGTCAATTACGCGTAGTTCCAGGTCGGTCAGCGGTATGTAGCCGTGGACTTCATCATAGACGTACTTCACTGCATCACCCACAACATCACCTACCCTATCAATGTTTGAGCAAGGTAATTAGCGTGCCCTCCGGAAGCATGGAGAAGTCGGGAGTAATCACCGCGTTATTTGCTTGGATACGCGTAGGTGAGGAAGTAATGTCTTAACGACAGAGTCTATTACCTCCCTCCGAAGTGAGGGTTTCCTGCGCTTAAGTTCCCCGACCACATCACTTGGCACTGGATAAACGTCTGTTGAGAGCATCACTATCCCGGCTATGACGTCTAAAGCTTCGTCAGGTGAAAGGTCTGTACACTTGCAAACGCGCGCCAGGAGGTTGGTAATCTTAGCCGAGATCTCCTCAATATTATTCTTAATGTTGCACTGGCAGGGGATACCCGTTGTTGTGAGTTCCTTGGACAGTGACCTCGAGTATGGTCCACTGGATAGCCAAGCAAATCTGTACCCGAGCCTTAACCCAAATAGCTTCTGTGCGATGTACGTTGCCTTATGAATAAGCAACGGGTCTCTTAAGGCGGGCATGCCAAAGACCTTAGTTGCTAAGATCAAGGCGCAGCATGCTCTGTTCATGACCTCAGTAACCCCTAAGTCAATCTGGTCTTAGTTCTAGATTATAAGGTGGGAATCAAATGAATTAAGCTAGTTTAAAGGTGGTCAGGTAATACCTGACTGAGTGTTGGTTCAGTATAGATATTACCTTATTAGCATGACTGAGGTTGCGGTATTCACTATAACCGAAAGTGCCACAGAACCTATACTTACCTCAGGGTTAGCGCTCTTCCCTCTTGCTGAGAGCACCACTAGGTCATAGTCGCCCTCCTCAACAGTCTCAAGAATCTTACTTGCTGCGGACTCCAGCCCTACCTCAACGTCGGTTACTATGACCTTAATCCGTACGCCCGCACCCTTAGCCTTAGCCTCAATATCCTCGACGATGGAGTTAACGTCACCGACGCTGCCGTCATTAGCTATCATGACGGTAACGCGTGACCCGTATCTCTTCGCGAAGTCCAGTGCAACATCTAAAGCCTTCATGCTCGCTGCAGAACCGTCTACGGGGACCAGCACCTTCCTGAATAGGAAGCTGACCTCATACGTTGGTTCCCTGACGTACGTCACGGTAACCACCTACCAATACCTAGCGACTCGTCAGTTAACCTTATCGATAGAGTTCCATCCTCAACTACCCCCGTAACCGCCCGTATAGCATCTATGTTCTCCGGCACCACTATTGCCTCTTGATGGACCATGTACGCTATGCCTGCCTCATCACCCCTAACCCATAGGCTCTCCGGCCATACGACCACTTCGTAAATGTCGCCGCACCTGCCGAAGTCGCGGGCAAGTTCCCTGACCTCAGCTGTTGAGTATGCTAGGCTCGCCCTGAGTAACGTGACCCTTGGTGTTTCCTCGAGGGCTCTGATCACATCTTCTCTATTGACGCTACCATTGAACCTCACGAACATTACGTGCATGTGCGCAAGCGTGGTTGGCGCAACGATTGAGTACGTGATTATGTCTAGGTCATGCCCGGCAACGCTTCTCACGTCGTCAGCGTGATGTGATGGTGGCTTAGCGGGTTTCAGTAGTAAGCCCTCGATGGGCCCCTTCTTAACTTCCTTTAGGTCAGCGCCTCTCCTAACTATAGTTACCCTAACACTACGTATGTCACCAGCTTTCCTGAACGCGTAGAGCACCCTCAGCATTCCGGTGGTGTTGCATGACACCACCCTGACCGACGCCTTACCTAAGGCTGTCTCGTAGGTGTATAGCGCGTTGAAGCTCACGTCAGCAACTGACTCCTTCTCCCCGCCCTGGAATACTGCCTTAACGCCTACTTCCTTATACCTTCCTGCGTACATTGCTCCTATACCAGCGGGTGTGGCGTCAACTATAACGTCAACAGACTGGATGAGATCTTGGAGAGTCCCAGCAATCTTGATTCCTGTGCTCTCGAACAGCTCTTCCTTGCCCTCCGGAACGTACAGCCTTATTCCCCGTGCAATAGCTGAGAGCGCTTCCCACGAAGGTTTGGTCTTAACTACCCCAACTAACTCCATATCGGGTTGCTTCATGACGGCCCAAGCTACGCGTTTACCTATGGTACCGTACCCATTAACGCCGACACGAACCCTGCTCATTTGAATCACCTCCTCCCTTCAAGTTCTTCTTAAGAAACCTCCTAACAGATTCCTCAAGTGCGGCCACGGCAGGAAGAGTCTCGCCTGAAAGGGCGAAGAGCAGGGCGCCGCCACCTGTCGATATGTGGATGCCTTCTCTAGCTTGGTTACGTGCCATCGCACCTAAGTGGCCTCCTCCAATCACGACGAATGCATTGCTCCTTAAGGCGGCTCTGAGCAGGTCCTCGGTTCCCGAGCGAAACCTAGGGTCTTCAATATATCCTGCCGGCCCACGCATCACCACTATCTTAGCCTCCCTTATCAACTCAGAGTACATCGCGACAGTATACGGTCCGACATCCATGGGCTTACCCATAAGGTTATGTACGGTCTCCTCAGCCACGGTGCCGTCTTCCCTAAGTACCCTTAGGTCGTAGGGGGTGTCGAGGGGTGCGCCGGAGAGCACTACTTTGCGAGCCCTCGGTATGAGTCCCAGTAAGCCCTTCTCCTCAAGGAACTTCATGACGGTCTTACCTACTCTCCCTCCCTTAGCTACGTGAAACACTAGGCCTACGAGGCCAGTGGTTAGTATTCTGTCAGCTATCCCATTTCTAGTGAGGTACTCGATTATCCTGATAGTATCCCTTACCTTTGCACCGCCAAGCACGAATATCCTGGGTGGCTCAGATGCTTCCAGAACCCTCTTCAAGGCCTCAAGCTCTTTCCTCATTAATTCCCCAATAACGGAGGGAAGTACCATGGGGAACCCGACTATTGATGGTTGAGATCGGTGAGCCGTTGCGAATGCGTCAAAAACGAATAAGTCGAATAAAGGTGATAGTCGCCTCACTAGGTATGTCCTAGCCTGCACCTCAGGCGGTGCCTCCACAACTTCCTCTGAAACAAACCTAACGTTGTCGAGCATCAATACCTCACCGTAACTCAGCTCCCTTATCTGCTTCCTAGCCTCAGGACCCATGACATCGTCAACGAACCTTACCTCCACATTAAGCAGGGTTGAAAGTAACTCGGCGTGCTTAGATAGGTCCCTGAAGTCCTCGTTCCCAGGTCTCCCCTGGTGAGTTGTTACTACAACAGCTGCTCCTCCATCAAGTAACTTCTTTATAGTTGGTATGTGTGCCCGCATTCTGGAGTCATCCAGAATGTTCCCTTCTTTATCCAGGGGGCAGTTGAAGTCTACTCTGACCAGCACCCGGCGCTTATCCAGTTGAATATCATCTAAGGTTGGAAGGTTCTTAACCCCCAAACAAGATCCCAGAAACGACTATTCTGGGCTGAGCTAATAAACTTAAGAATTATCTAGCATTAATTACTTCGCACGGTAGTAAAAATCACAATTGAAACCACATTATATGATTGATAAGTTGAGCCACCAACACAGTAGTTGCTATGTTATGAAAACTTAACTCTTCTTAATTTTCTTCAGCTTACTCAACGGGGGTATAGATGGGTTAACATTCATCTCACTAACGAACTCATCACTACCCTCCCTAACGAGCACATTCACAGGCTTCGAGAACAACGTCACAGGTAACGCAAATTTCTTCCAGCCGCCCCTGTCAAGGTATGTTACACTCCATTCCTTAAGCAGGCCCTCATTCCTTAAGCTATCTAAGAACTTACTGTAGCTGAAGAGCCTTGTAAGCGGGATGAATGCGTTGATTACTGAAACGCCCTCTGAAGGATTGAGGAACGCCTCAGGGAACATTGGGTGGGTCGTTAACACCTTAGAAACTCTGTGAACTTCAGCTGGATTACCTTTAATTATTGTCTTCACGTATACAGTGTCGTACGGGTAGAGGGGCATGGTATCTAGCTTCACTCCCTTAAGCACTCCCCTTGCCTCTATGTGGTTCTTGAAGTGTCTAAGTACCCTGATATAGTTTACTGGTGATACAGGCTTCATCTCCTTGTTGAGTTCCTCAGTAACCTTCCTTAACGACTCAAACGGATTGATCTCAAGCTTCCGCAGAATGAATAGGTCTATGTCGTCTATCCTTCCCCTACGCTGAACCTCTCTCGGTATGGACTCACGTGGGGCAGCCTTAATCATATTCGCTAAGTCCTCCCAATTAATTATTATTTCCCTACTCTTCACGTCATAGTATCTTTTTAGGTTCGGCCTGCCTATTATTGAGTACGTTGATTTGATCACTTCTCTAGGTTCTCGAGGAAGCGCGGGAAGCAACTCGTTCAGGAATGTCTCCGCGGTACCCCTAGGTATAATGTAAGTTATGGCAGTGCCCCATGGAAGTACGGGAGCGTACTCTCTTATTAATGATTTAAACAACCTGTCGTAAGGTACATACTCATTCAGAATTATCGTTATGACCTCAGCATTAAGCTTAGATATCTCAACCACACCGAGGAATCTAAGACCCTTGCTTTTCAGTAAATTCATGAATTTCCATACTGTCGATGCATGGATACCCATGTCATCTGCGACACGCGTAATTTCCGGTATGTACTCATAGCTCTGTATTTGGTCAATAAAGTCAATAAGGGAAGGATTTAGGTATCTCCTATAGAGGAAGTATGAGTATAGTTTCTCAATAAGCTCTCGCTCGTTCTGTCTCTCACTGGCCAAATGAAAACACCTCGTAGATTTTTTTATCTGGAGGATTTATTAATTTAATGACCAAGAAACCCTGCTTCAATGAAG
Source organism: Desulfurococcales archaeon (assembly GCA_027064885.1). GTDB lineage: Archaea > Thermoproteota > Thermoprotei_A > Sulfolobales > NBVN01 > WAOL01. The sequence continues at coordinate 12,861 of JAMOOZ010000365.1, read as the reverse complement.
TTAATTATTTAGAAGTGGTATTCCCTTCCCCACCATGTAATGTACCACTGGATCTCATTATGGAATAGGAATAAAAGTTGCATTTAATTACGTACGGTATCAACCCTTTATGATGTTTACAGCTACTGATAGTAGTATAAAGCCAACACCACGTGGGTAATTCAAGCAAACGTAATTAAATATTATCAATTAACTCATGTTTGCTTCTTAACTATTGTTTTATGTATTAGCGCAAATCAAGCAAAGCTAATGCTTTATCAACCGCCTCAAGTAGGCTACTAACCTCTGCATGAGGCTTAACACTACAGCCCTCAGCATTACCTAGGAGCACGGCCTTCATGCCGACTCTAATAGAGCCTTCAATGTCAACGCACCTGTCGCCGATCATTACCGCGTAGGCCGGATCTACGTCTAATCTCCTTAAGCACGTTAGGAATAATCGTGGGTCGGGCTTCCTCGCACTACAGTCGTCGAACGTCACAATAGCATCAAAGAACCTCCTGATCCCCGTGTTCTCTACAATAGTATGTACTATCTCCCTATCCCCGTCAGTTAGTAAGCCAAGCTTATCAACGGCTTCTCTAGCTTTTCTTAATGCCTCAAGAGCATCTGGCCGTAACTTAGCGTACTTACCGTGAAAGTCGGCATGCATTCTAGATAGTTCATCCTTACCTACCGAAGGTCTCAACCCGGTCTTGCTAAGTAGTTCTAAAAGTGCTTTCCACGTAGCATCGAGAGATGACAAGCCATGATCAACAAACTTATCGTAGAGTTCCATGTGTTCCCTCCAGCTAAACGCGTTATGATGCATTTCTGATAGTGCTTTAGCGAGAGCTTCATGGGCTACCCTATCAGAATCCGCGGTTATTAATGTTCCGAAAAGGTCGAAGATTATTGCCTTCAAGAGCAACACCAAGATTAAAGGGTTTGGGCTAACCTTAAAATTGTAGGTTCCCAAAGGCCTTGATGATTAGGGTGTGGTCTAGGAGAGCACTAATTACTGGATTAGCGTTGCTGGTTGCAGGGTTCCTCATAATAATTCACGCTACCATGACGCATGATGCCTTAGAATGCATTAACGTGAATTTCATAAACAGCTCTTGTTTCACTGTGAGTAAGCCTGGAATAATATGTGTGAGGAACGCTAAAGTACCTGTACTGGGGTTAAGGGAAGTCAACGTATCAGCCATTAATGGATGTACAGTCCAATACTCCGTGAATAAAGCGGGAACTTACTGCTTGAGCAGCGCTTTACCTACCGAAGCTGAGCTTACTCTATGTCGCTTCCGAGAACCCGGTTTAAGTGAACTTCTCTACTGGTTCCTTGGTGCGGTAATGGTTCTGGTGGGTGGAGGGTTGCTGTATCGGTATGCCACAAGCATGGAAACGGTTGAAGCTGAGTTACTGGAGGAGTACATAATTAACGAAGGCGCAGTATGCAGGTCCCTTAGCTTGACTAGACATGAGTGTCGGGTGAGGCAGGTGAGTTCGTGCACTGCCGACTTTATTCGGGAAGCGTCTGAGTTTATGTGTAGTAAGTTCGGGTACAGGCAACGTGAGTTAGCGGAGACCTACGCTATCCTAACGCGAGGGAAGGTGTTTGGGTTAGGAGATAAGAAGCCCGTATCGCTGTTAATGTACGTCGACAACAATGATGTTGTTCTTGAGTTCAGGGTCGCGCCTCTTCAGGCATCAGGACTCTATGACTTAAAACGATTTGCTGAGGAGGTTAAGGCATTGCTTAGAAATGTGTTCCGTTCTTCAAAGAAGGGGAGCAGAGATTAAGTAGGTAAAAGGTATTGCTTCTGTCCTTAAACTTAGACTGTTCTCTCCTCCTTGAAGTAGATCTTCCCTAGCGCTCTTGGCGGCGCTAGCTTCCTGTGTAGCGGTGTTACCATGAATATTACCATGGCTGCCAGCGCCGCTATATACGGTATCATGTTCGTTATGTGGGGCGATATACCGAAGTATCCCTGGAGGACGTATCTGTAGTTCAGTAAGCCGGCGAAGATCGCGGCCGCGATGATCGTGGCGATAGGGTGTCTGCCAGCGGATAGTGACACTGCGAATGCTATCCATCCGTGACCCATGCCTACGCCCTCAGCCCAAGACTGGGTGTACGCCAGTACATACAGTGCTGAGCCAAGCCCTATTAACGCGTACCCTATGCCGCCAGCGATTAGTCTAACCTTTAGCACGTTAACACCCAGTGCTGACGCTGCGTGAGGGTTCTCGCCGGCAGCCCTTATTGCTGCACCGAGTTTCGTCTTCGTTAGCATCAAGTGGACAGCTATCCCTATTAGGACGGATATCACTAGTAAGCCAGCATAGAATGACGCACTCATTGGGTAGGTCACCATTACCGGTGTCTGGCTTCTTATCGGCACACCCACTAGTGACGCCATACCGTATCCAACGAACATTATCGATAACCCGATGGCTCCATGACTTATCGGGAGCTTCGTCGATAAGAACGCTATCAGTAGACCGAAGAGCGCGGCAACTATTATAGCAACTAGTGAGCCAACGTTAGGGTTATAGCCTAAGACCGCGGCTGCGTAAGCCACGGCAACCCCGAGAGTGAATACACCGTCTATTGCTAGGTTAAGCACACCTGACTTCTCGAAGAGGCCGTGGCCTAACGCGGTTAGGTAGTAGGTCGCGAATGCGGGACCCGCACCGAGTATTAGGGCAAGTACAGCTGGCTCCATTTTAAGCTCACCTCCCACCCCTAACTACCTTTATACTGTACTCTGTGAAGACTCTCAACACGGTGTACGTCAGCAGCACGAAGCCTACAAGCACGTGCGTTATCGCCGCACCGCTTATCATGGCTCCAGCAGTACTTACCGACCCTAGCGCAGCCTGTAAGCTGTTCCCTGTCTGCATCAGTCCAGCAACTATGTAGGCCGATATCGGGATACCTTTAAGGTCTAGCATAGCAAGCCATGACACCAGTATAGCTGTGTACCCCATGCTCTGAGTCGGAGGTGATACTACGTTATCTATTTTATTTAGAGCGAAGAGGTTCGCGGCGAATATTAGGGCGCCGACCACACCAGCTATCGCACCGCTTATCGTTAGAGCCGCTATTATGTATTTCCTAACACTAACACCAGCAGCCCTAAGAGCATTGGGGTTAGAGCCAAGGATCCTTAGCCTGAGACCATACGTAGTGTACTTCAGTAGCACCCACGCGAGCACAAACACAACTACCATTGTAGCAACTTCCTGCCAAGTCACCGTCGTTCCTGCTATGGGTAATCGCTGGAACCTCAACGCCTCATGTAAAGCGTCAGTCCTGCCGAAGTTCCTGGCTTGAACGCTGAGGCCTCTCATAGGTCCAGTTACAAGGTAGTTGAAGGAGTAGTACGCTATGTAGTTCATTATTAGGGTTGATGCAACCTCATCGATCTCGAGCACAGCCCTCAGCGTGCCAGCTATGAAGGCCCAGATCGCACCAAACACTAGCGCCGCCAATATCATTAGCGCACCACCCACTGCGGGTGACACGTTCAGCACAGACACCACGGGATGTATTGGACTTCTATCCAGGATCATTACGCCCGGCATGTTTTCGTATGTCGGTAACTCACTAGGCTTAATGTACATGGAGTGTGCGGCCACGAACAGACCTATATAGCCAGCAGCGATCATGCCCCAGATAATCTGACCCTCAGCACCGATGTTCCAAACTGCGGCACTGAAGGAGATTATGAGTGCTACACCCAAGATCGTTAAGAGGACGAAGGGTCTGAGGAGTTGCGGGGATACGAAAGACTGAGCTATTATGGTGTAGACGAGCGTTGGTGGGACCCTAGCTAGGACGAGGAGAGCTATTGACGCGATAACTATGCCTATTATTATGGATAAAAGGGGGATTATTATCCCACCAAACCTTAAGGGCTTGATTCTACGGGTTACGACTAACCTCATGTTACATCACCATTAACTTTTCAACCTGATCACGATCCGCCTTCTCAGCGGGGAACACACCAACTATCTTACCAGCATTCATCACCGCTATCGTGTCACTGACCTGGAAGATCTCATCTAAGTCCTCGGACACCATTAATACGGCTATCCTGTCCTTGAGAACTTTATTCTTAATTGTCTTCCTAACGGCTATGGCTGTGACCTCGTCAAGAGCTCGTGTCGGGTTATATGCCACTAGGAGTTTCCTAGCTACGGATAATTCCCTCCCGACTAACACCTTCATTAGGTTGCCGCCGGAGAGTAGCTTCACTGGTGTTTTGCTTGATGGTGTAATGACCTTGAATTCCTTAATTAACCTCTCCGCTAGGTCTCTCATTTGGCTCCACTTTATGAAGCCTTGAGCTATTAACGGTAGCATAGCCAGGTTCTCCTCAATATTATTCTCCATGGATACACCGAACTTCAGTGGCTCATCAGGTATGTAGCCAACCCCTATCTTCCTAATAACGCCTGTTCCTTTGTTAGTAACGTCCTTCAGGCCGCCGTTAGTCCTTAATAGTACTTGTCCCTTCCTAACTTTCCTTAAGCCCATTACTGCCTGAATGAGTTCCAATTGCCCGTTACCGGCAACACCGGCTATACCTACGATCTCTCCTGCTCTTACTTGGAGCTTAACGCCCTTAACAGCGAATGCACCATAATCGCCCATTACCCAAAGATCCTTTACCTCCAGCATAACCTTATCTTCAGGCGTTGACAGTGGTAGGCGCTCATACGTTATTTCAGCTGACCTTTCGCCAAACATCATCCTCCTGACGGTGTCTATCGTTGCATTCTTAGCCTCGATCGTGCCAACATACTTACCTCTTCTTAGCACGGTTATCCTGTCGGCTGCCTCGAGCGCTTCAGGTATCTTGTGGGTAATGAGTATGACTGAACCGCCCTGTGACACGAATTTCTTCATGAACTTGTAGAACTTTCTCTTCTCACGAATAGGTAGGAACGTTATTGCCTCGTCAAGCATTAATACCTTAGCGCCAAGTATGACTGCCCTGAGAAGCTCAACCAGTTGCTTCTGCGTGTAGCTTAGCTTCCAAACTTCTGTGTTCGGGTCTACACGTATTCCAACTTCCTTGCTCTCCTCCCTGATGTAGTCCTCGATCTTCCTCACTTTAGTCATGAGTCCGTACTTCTCTAGGCCTAGAATAATGTTCTCGGCAATAGTCAGTGAACCGATTATCTGGGGTATCTGGGACACTAGCGAAATTCCATGCCTTATAGCGTCGATGGGGGACGTGAACGTGACCTTTTTACCGTCAACTATTACGTCCCCACTGTCAGGCACGTATATGCCGTAGAGGATCTTAACGAATGTGGTCTTACCAGCCCCGTTCTCACCTAAGAGTGCGTGAATCTCGCCTTTACGAAGTTCGAACTTAACGTTATCTAATGCAGTGACTCCTGGGAACCTCTTCACAAGGTTTTTAACTAAAACAGTGATGCCCCCCATTTCCCGGGAGGTTCGGATTTGTGAAAAATTATCCTGATTTTGTGCAACGGCTGACATGTATGACCCCCTTTACTTCTTACCTACTATGCGTACCCAGCTCACAAACCAGTCCATGTTCCACAGGGCATCATGCCCTAACCTAGCACCGTCAGGTATGCTTACCTTAGCACCGCTTGAGATCTTGTAACCACTCAACGGGCCAGTGAACGGGTCGAATATCGGGGCAACTTTGTAGACCTTCTCCTTGCCACCGATGTCAATAGTAGTGATATTCTCGTACTTGTGACTTGTGGCTAGGCTCTGGAAAGCCAGTTCCATTGGCGCGTTCCTCATTTGCTCATACCTGAGCTGTACGAGGTCATAAACGCTCATCTTCTTACCAGTCACCTTATCGGTGACTTCAATCTTCTTCAATTCAGGTACGTACTTCGGGTTGATGTGCATTACTGAGCCGTTCTCATAAATATGGCAACCTAGGTCAACAGCACCAGTGTTCAGCAGGTACCAGTAGTCAACGTTCTCTAAGTTGTACGGTGTGTAGACACCGGCCTTGATCTTGCCCAAGATATCGGCGTAAATTACCTCCCACCTGACTAGCTGGCCGCTAACAACAACGTCAGGTCCGTAGCTATATCCTGGGCTGTAGTGGCTAAATACGTACACCATCTTATGCTGTTGCTTATAGAGTTGCTCAGCATATTCGATGATGGCGGTTGAGTCCTCAGTGAAAGCAATAACGTCTACGTTGTACTGGTTGATTAAGGTCTGGGCAGCCTGTCTAGCGGCGGTCGGGTTAAACCAAGCACCGATTTCTATCACATAGACTTGAATATCCTTGCCTAGCTGTTCCCCTACCTCCTTCGCACCAATAGCGTAGGCGTTGATATGCCTTACGACCTCAGGTATTAGGAAGGCAGCCACATATCCGATGTGGCCAGTCTTAGTTAAGGCGCCAGCCATTAAACCATTGAGATAATATGTTTGGTATAGGTCGGCAAAGTAGGTACCCATATTCTTGTACCTTAGGTAGCCACTACAGTGGAAGAACATTAGGTTCGGGTGAAGCTTAGCCTCGTCGAGCGTGCCCTCCATGTAGCCAAAGGAGGTCGTGAAGAACACCTCATAACCCTTGCTAATCAACGTTTCTATGACATCCTTAGACTTGCCTTCAGGAACGTTCTCAACGTAAGTCATCTCTAGCCAGTCCTTGTAAAGGGATACGACAACTCTCCTACCAAGGTCATGCATGTAGGTCCAGCCGAAATCACCGACCGGGCCAATGTAAATCCATGCGGCCTTAACTTTACTTGGTGGGGTCCATGAAGGTATTCCTCCACCGCCAGTGGTTGAGGTCACGGTCTTCGTAACAGTTACTGTGCCTCCTCCACCGCTCGCAGTAACGGTCTTAGTTACTGTTGTTGTCTTACTTGGCGCCATACTCATGCCAGCGTAGAAGGCGGCGATACCAACGATTATTATAGCTATTACGAACCCAGCTATTAAGGCTGTCTTTGACAAGGTTGGAATTCACCAATGAGATGTAATAAGTGTGCCTTTAAAAAAATGTTTGAACCCGATAATGGAGTATTAAATCCCCACTTAAGGGATGAATCATGCCGTAATTATTACGTGAATAAGTTAACTGTTGTTGTTAAATAAGAATTAACCTAGTGTACGGTGTATATAAGATAGACGTTGTTATGAAATTAACGCTCAGACACAGGTTCTCAAGCATAGAATTGATCACCCCTTGTTCACGGTAAAGCAGTTAATACATTATACTGAGAACAAGGAAAGTATTACGTGGTGGTAAAATGCCCGAGGAAGAAAGTAAGGGTCGGGAAAACTTGGAGAAAGAGCTGGCGGAAAGCATTGCAAAACTAGTAATAGCAAAAATTAACGCGCAAGGCCTGGATGAGGAAATAAAGAAAAGAATAGAAGAGAAGGTTCGGAAAGCGCTTGAGAAGCGAGACGTATCAGGTAAGGAGAGGGAGGACGCTCTGAGAGAGTATTGGGAAGTTAAAGCTCCGTTAATGGCTGTATCGGAGTTCCTAAGGGATCTTAAGGAGCCCGTTGCAGACCTCATTAAAGCCATAACGGGCGGGCTCAGCGGGGATCAGGTCGGCAAGGACGTGGCCCAGTTCTACAAGCACTTAATCGAGGCCGGGATCGATAAGGAGTTAGCGCGTGAGATAACCCTAGAGTACTTCAGAAAGAGGACATCTATGGCCGACCTAGGCTCCATGCTAATGAAGATGTTCTCTAAGGGCAAAGGCTTCATAATTACTGGAAAGCCCCACCAAGAGGAAAAGGAGATCGAGGAGGAAGAAGAGGAGAGGGAGGAGGGGGAGTCATAATCCCCCTCGGGGAACCCGCCCCAGGCATGAAACCTAGGTTTTCCCATATTAAACTAATGGTTTAAACTAATGTAAATCTTTCCCTTCATTAATTAGAGAAGGGCTAGCGGGGAACAATATTGAATGAGGAGGAGCGGCGAAGTAGTGCGGAGGAAAGGCTTGCCAGGATAGAGAGGTTACTAGAGGTAGTGTTGCGGAAACTCCAGGTACTTGAGGAATTCTTAACTGCGTCAGGTGCTGGCCCCGAAGCCTCGTTGGCGGTGGAGTTAGCTATGGTCTTCTCCCTACCAGCGCATCAGGCAGTGAAGATGGCCTCGAAGGTCACTGAATTGGCTAAGATGGCCGGCATTAGTGACCCTATAAGCATAGCCATACTTGAGGTGCTAGCGGTCTCTAATAAGCCATTGACGGTAAGTGAAGTTACTAGAAGGGTGCGAAAGGTGAGGGGGATGGCGTCGCGCAGGATAGTGGCTGACCGGATACGTAAGCTCAGCGATAAGGGATTAGTGAAGGTTAGGAAAGCTGGGAAGAAAGTCCTAGTTAGCATGGAGTAATACCTACGGGTGAGAGGAAGTTGGGGTTGAGGGAATGGAAGGTGAGGCTCACCAAAGTCACGGCGATCCTATCCCTAGCCTTACTAGGCTTCACGACCTTATTGGCTCTCGCTGAGATCGCTCTTTACATGTTCCTATGGATCAGCTTCAAACGCTTGGTAGAACCCGTGAGGTTCTTCATTAACGCAGTTATTCGCGGGGTTCCCCCTAGCTTAGCAATGGAGCTCGCAAGGATATATAGAGGGGAGGTGCTGGCAAACTTCTCTGTGAGGAACTTAATTAAAATATTATTAACTGGTGCGGAGATACAGAAATCCATGAAGCGGTTTAGAGGGTAAGACCTTATTAACGCGGCGGAACCCTATCCTTAATCGAGAGGGTAGGATTATTGAGGTAGCGGAGGTGTAGCGCGTTAGCGGGCAAGGTATTGCTGGTACTAATGAATAAGGACAACGCCGAAGGACTGAGAAAGTGCTTAGAGACCCTAGCTAATCAAGAGGAATGTAGGTTATGCGAGTGCTTCGACATCCTAGTGATGGACGGTCACTCGAGGGACGGCTCGGATAAGGTTGCGGAGGAATTCAGCAAGCGCTATGGCTGTATCAAGTTAGTGAAGCAAGCGGTCAAGGGAGGCGTTGGTCCGGCACGCGCTGAGGTCGTTAAGTACGCTATGGAGAACGGATACCAATATATAATCTGGGGTGATTCAGAAAACATCTACACGCCTAAGTACGTTAATTCACTAATTGAATGCGTGGACGATGACCACGAGGTCTTCTCAGGTTTCACCAAGGTTAAGCACACGTCCATATGGTCCAGAATATTCTTCTGGTACCACGCCTACCACATGCTCTTCAGCTACGTTAGGGAACGTCACGCACCAGGTAACAATAAACTCACGAAGACCACGGTATTTAATAAGGCCATGTATCCACCCTCAGCAAGAAGCGATGACTTTTACTTTAGCATACTAGCACTAAAACGCGGGGTAAAGTTCCGCCACTGTCCCAACGCTGAGGTTATGGTCACCATGCCATCAAGCTTCGAGGAAATTAAGGCGTGGCAAAGATCCAGAGTTAAAGGGTTGGTTGAGGGGGCATACATGACAGGAATGGGCTTTCCCCCGGACCTACCTCCCTGGGCCGCATTTACATTACTTCCATTAGCCATAATTACTCTCATAGTAGTTGCTGTGACAACGTCTCTCCCAGTTAGCGTGATTCCATATTCCTTGTTAGGCGTAATTGCTCTAGCTATTGTATGGCTTATTGCTAAGCTAGAGGATTTAGCGACTAAGGCTTATAGTGAGCCAAGGAGGTTTCAAGGCATCCTTGGGTTCCTCGGGATGTACCTGCACGCGCTCTTCACGACGTACTACTCCCTAAAGTACCTAGTAAGGATGCGGAACGAGCGGAAGGAACTCAAAGCAAGGCTCGAGAACGTTCTAAGACGCTTTGGTTTCAACCCGTCCCTAGCTAGGTTAAAACATTAGAACATCAGTGTTAAAGGAGACCCTCCTCCTTTAAGGTGTTTATGATCTCTTCGGTCTTTCTCCTGTCAAATGCTTTCTGGCGAACCCTATCCTCTAATCCCCTGACTCCAAACATGTATGAATAGTTGCTTAGCAACTTGCGCTTACCAGACCACTCTATTAACGGTATGGGCCTCTTTAAGAAACCGTAGTGCCCTTTCTCACTAAGTATAACTACAGGCAAGTCACCACCGCGGGCGTAGTGCGGGGTCTTAATCACTCTCTCACCGTACTCCTTAACCGCTATCTCCCAGACCCTCTCAGTACCCTCCTTACCTATGTCTATGCTTTCCCTAGACGCAATGGCCGTTAAGTCGGCTATTTCATCCACCTTCATGTACGCGACAACATAAACTCCTCGGTCTGTACGCATGAACGCCCTCCTGATCTCGGTGAATCCGTGCTTAACGTCAAAAAATCCTTGCGGGTACCTAGCTAAACCCGCCGCGAAGAAGATATAGCACTCCTTCTCCTTATACTCCCTGAAACTCTTAGGTATTCTCCCACCTGCTGAGCGCCAGTAATCACTGTAAACCCCTATGTCAAGCCTGGGGTCCCAGTGCGCGACTACTTCATTAATGTGGTAGCTGGATCCCCCGACTAAGACGTAGTCGCTGGGTAAATACCTTGAGAGATTATCAGGGAAGCACCTGCACGGTATCCTATCATACCGAAATTCCTCTGCTACCCCCGACCTTATCAACCTCCCTCTAAACTCCGGTACAGGGAGCGCCTCAAAGCAACCCTCAAACATTGGTGAGTAATAACCACCGTCTGCTGTCTCGAAAAACACCCTCAGCAGTAGAGACTCGCCTATTTCAGTCATAACTCCACACGCCAATACTTTTTAACGAGACTAAATAAAAGCATACTATCCTTCCTCATCCTTATTTTCCTCATCCATGGCGTTAAGGATAGCATCAATAATGTTCTTTAATTCCTGGAGTGACTCCTTAACTTCCTCTTCCTTCATTCCGCTAGCCTCGATCATTCCTAGGGCCTGCCTAACAGCCCTAGCAAACGCTTCCTCAGAACCAACACCTCTTTTTCTCCAGTGCCTGTAGAGCCGCAATGCCGAGATCACGGCTCCCTCAACATATCTCTTCCTTCTTTCACCTTCGGATAACCACAAGAACCTCGACCTCCAACACTCCAAGAGGAATCTAGTAGGCACTATACACATTTAAATAATGCGATGAATCTTTAAAAGTAAGTGTACTGGTGCTGCGAGGCTTGAGTAGGGCGCGAGCTTCTTGGGAAAGGGAAAAGTGTCTCTCTAGCCCTGCGGCACTACCCTTCCTAACGTTGGACTTCATCATCGTTAATGCTCGATCATTAATTGAACCGTGTGAAGTACCTCAATAATTACCTTAATTTCTGTGCTGACGGACGCGCCGCCCTTACCAGCCTTCACACTTACCTCGCGCTGTATCTTCGTCAGCACCTCAATACTGGTTTTAACAATCTTCAACGCTCCTGCAGCGTCACCGTCCTTTAGGAGGGTGATCGCCTTGCTTAAACTTACTTGAACCTCACGAATCTTGCTGACCTGTGTAGACGTTAACACTTTGCTTGCTTTGCCTAGAGTCATTACTTTCTCTAACTGCTTCACCACCATCCTTAACTCGGTCTCCAGGGTAGCTGACTTACTCGTCTGAGCTTGCTTAGCTATGCTCTCCATTGAGTGTAGACTTTCTCGAACCTGCTCTATTATTGTCTTAAGCTCATGGTCCATCTTCCTTAGGGTGATCCTCACTTGGTTAGTGAAGGGACCGCTCATTTTCTCCTGCATCATTTTGTTTGTCATGTTGCTGAGCTGAGCCACGGTTGCGTTAATTGCGTTTAAGCATTCCTTAACCTTATTTGGATCCCCCTTAACAAGGGCCTTCTCCAGCTCGCTGTAGTTGCCCTGTAATGCCTTCATGAGTTCACCCATTCTCGTGGCTTCATTAGCTATTTTGTTGCCCATACCCTTAGTCACGAGCTTAAGCTCCGTGTACGTCACGTTAACCTGCATTATGGTTGCCCTTAACTTTGCTAAGTCGCTCATTACGCTTCCTAGGTCAACTGCGTGCTTACTGCGGCACTTGACCTCATGCGATATGCTTACTAGTACCTTTGCCTGGTTAGTCATGAACAGTAACTTCTCCACCTCAGTCACGTTTACTGGTGTGGTTGTGCCCATTACCTCCTTCTCAATCCTCATTAACTTCTGAGTTAGGTTCTGCGCGATCCTCATTAGTTCCTGCGCCATTACTGTTAAGTTCTGCTCCTGCGCTTTCTGTGCTACCTGCATTATTCTCTTGACTTCATCCCACATTGCCTTAAGTTGCTCCATCATCCTGGCCTTCACCGTCTCCTGTAGTCTCTTAGCAGCGTAGTCGTTAAGGGTCTCACGCACGTTTGCTAGGTCCTTCACTACCTTCTCCAATGTAGTAGTTGCGTAGGTTTTGTTGAGTGCTTCAGTACCATTTATTACCTTAGCTAGGTGCTTGGATAACTCGCTGAGAGCATTGATGTCATTCCGCAGGATTGCCTTTAGTTCCTCGGCGATCGTCACGTTAATTGCGCCTTTCTCCTCGGCCCTCATGGTCGCGTTTAGTAGTACATGCGCTGTCCTATTGAGGGCCTTTACCTTGCCCTCGTACCTTATAGCCTCTATGATGCTTTCGTTCGCCTTAACCCTATATTTCTGCGCTAGTAGCTCGAGCGCTTTCCTGACCTTAGTTAGGCCTTCCTGCGCGTACTTCACTGCAGTGGTGTAGTTGCCAGTCATGCTTGCCTGGATCGCGAGTTTCAGTGATTGATTTGCCTCCATGATCAGTTGCCACTCGGTGCTGTTCCTGCTTATGTTGAGAGTCATTAGCTTGTTGATCGCGGTCTGTATTGAGATGTTCAGCGACCTTATCATTACCATGGAGACGTTAACATCTGCACTAATCGTTACGGTAGTTGTCGAGGTTGAATTATCCT
>JAMOOZ010000364.1 GCA_027064885.1 Desulfurococcales archaeon | reverse complement strand
GCAATGTACTGTAGCGACCCGCTATCGAAGGAGATGCTGGGTAAGAGACCGCCGCGCGACGTCATACACGTGTCTGAAGTAACAAAGGTTGTCGAAGCGATAGTTAGGAGTAGTAGGTGAGGCTCAGACAGCCACCGCCTCCTCACGAACTCAGTGGTCGGGACCGTTCGTTAATTAGTCATCACTGCCTACGGTATAGGTAGTTAGTATCTGAATAAAAGCATCTGCTGGTTCAAGTATGGGTCAAGCTGAGCAGCTCTCTCAAGCAATGCGGACACGACTCTCATGATGAACCCCCTTCCTGCGCGTAAGTAGTTATTTAGCGTTAAATTAGCTTCAACAATTAATGCAAACAGCTTATCGTCTATGGCGCCTACCTCCAACGCTTGGGCAGCTAAGTACGTGAGATCCGAAGGAGGTCGGAAGCCGCCTCCCTTAAGCAGTATTAAAGCCTGTAGCAGCTTCCTCAGTACCTCTCCCATGATCTCCTTCCAGTTGTCATCCTTAACCTTCGATAAGAGGTCTATGGCCTCATTAAACAGATGTAGAGAATCACCATAGGACCTCAGCTTCCCTGGGGCCTCACCTCTTAAGTTAGTACTCATGCTAGTCGATTCCCCGCCATCATATTTCGATGTTGGCATGCCTTTTCTTAAGATCCTCCTCTGTCTTCCCAAGCCTCACCATGAGTTCGGAGACCACGGAGTCAAGAATAACCATAGTGGTTACCTCGAAGAGTGTTCCGAGGGGTGCAAGGGGTTCGTAAATACCAATGAGTTGCCTAACGTTGTAGTCATCCTCTAAACTCACCTTAGTTCTACCTGGTATCTGCACTATAAGGTCTGAAAGCTTCCCAAGCGGTGATTCAGGGAACGTAGTCAGCGATACGACAGTTGCGCCAACGGACTTCGCTACCTCGGCCGCCGTAACGACTAACTTCGTACGCCCGGAACCGGATATCGCGATGACTACGTCACCTGGGTGTAGGGCTGGAACGATTGTCTCTCCTAATACATAGACGTTGAAGCCCAGATGCATTAGCCTCATAGCGAAAGCCCTGCCTACAAGGCCTGAGCGGCCAGCACCTATGACGAGAACCTTCTTACCATCGTTATATGCGTTAACGAGAGTGTCGACCAACTGCTTTATCTCGCTATCTGATATACGATCTAAAGCATTCATAATGAATCTCGATATAGCAGCATATGATTCCCTGAATACCTGCACCCAGTCCCTCCCTAATCACTGCCTCCTAAGCATATAAGCTTAGCTTCCCTCTAAACAATGGGGTGTTAAAAACTCATTTTAAGGAGATAGCAAACCAGAACCTCGCAGATGATGAGGGAGGTGATCTCGGATCGGTGACGAGTCCTAAGGGGTTCTCTGATGGTTTCTTCGAGTTCATTGAACTAATAGAGACGCTGTCCAGGAAGGGCAGGTGCATCGATCCCGATGAAGGAGGGCAGGTTTCACTTGATATAATGAAGTCTCTTGACACGTTTTACGTGAGCCTTGACGGCAAGTACTGCCTCAAGTCATTAGTTCCGGTAGCCTTGAAAGCGATGGAGCTGGGGGCGGATCCCTTCAGAGTAGCGGTCTTACTTGATTGGAGGGATTTCGAGGAGCTAGTGCTGGAGTATTTGAGTAGGTCGGGGTTCGAGGGGGTGAGGTCTGTCAGGCTTCGTAGCCGCAGGTTCGAGATCGATGTGTTAGCTGTTGACGCGGTATCGGGTTATTCCCTAGCAATCGACTGTAAGCACTGGTCACCGGGTTACAGCAAGTCATGGAAGTTAAGAGAGATAGCTAGGGCGCATAGGGCGAAGGTTGAGTTAATGTGTAATGAATGTGTGAATCTCAGGAAGGGGTCCAGAATTCTCGCTAAGGCTAAGTGGGTGGTGCCCGCAGTAGTGACTCTCACGGGAAGTTTGCGGGGGTATTTTAATGGGTCATTCATAGTCCCTATACAGACCTTCAGGGATTTCCTGCTCAACCTAGACTACTATGTGGGTGAATTATCGGACTATGACGGACGCGTTAAGAACCCTTGCTGGAAGGGCTGATGGGTCGGGGACTGTAAAAGCTAAACTTAAGCTAGGCTAGGAGTATGCAGGCTCCATAGTACGTAACCCCTAATTCAATGAACCGGGAAGTTAAGTGGTGCTTGTGTTTGCTACTGTGGATGTTGCAGTCGTGTTAACCACGGTGAATAACTGACTCGTTGTGTTTGTCGAACTGGTCGCTGTTGACGTAGTGGGGGCAGATGAGGTAGACTGCATGGATGTTGGCATCGATATCGTTGATGTTGTCTTACTTGCCTCTTCAATCTGTAGGCCATACCATCCTAACGCTATAGCTATTGCCATTAGCACAGCAAGCACGAATACGCCAACTGCGGTGTTGTCATTTCTTTTCTTCCTTCTAGACATTCCTTATCAACCATTCACGTTATTAGGGCCACCTTATAAGTCATTGTGTTCCACCCGCAAATTAATTAACGCTATCGCTAGTGTAGGTGAGGGGCTAACTTAATGCTAGATCCTGCGTATATGGTGATGGTAGCGATAATCGTTACGGAGGTTGCGGTATCACTTGCGGTAATGCTGAAGCCTGGCACAGCGGAAAGGCTTAGGAAACGCGGCATTAACATAATGCCACTTATGATACTCATTGACATGGGTAAGGTGCCGAGGTTCAAGCGATTAAGTGAGTCCCGTGTCTTCAGGACGGGTGTCCTCATCGCCGGGCTCGTGAACTTCGCTGCTATCCTCGTACTCTTCTACTGGCAGGCGCTCCCCGCATTATGCCGTATAATATCCTCGCTATTCATCCGCGGCGCAGCGCAGGCGTCATCACCGTTCGTACCCATAATACCTGGTGTGACCGTGGGCCTGAGATCCTTCCTCTATATCCTGCTAGCTCTCTCGATCGGTGTCGCGGCTCATGAACTAATGCATGCTATAGTGGCTTACGCTGAGGGCTGGCGCGTTGAGGCGTGGGGGATAGGTTTATTCATAATATTTCCTTTAGCTTACGTACGCCCAAGTGAGGAGGACTTCGAGAAAGCATCTCTTAAGGCGAAGGCCGCAGTTCTTACTGCTGGTGTGCTGGCAAACACTCTTCTATTCCTCATAGCTATGGGGTTAATGCCCATGGTGTCGGCACAGATAATGACTGAGCCAACTGTTGTTTCACTCGTGAATAATCCGGAAGCCCCTGCAGTTAAGGCTGGGTTACCAGCACCGAGCATCATAGTCTCCATTAACGGAACTAGGATAGACTCGATTCAGAAGCTACAGCAGTTCCTCGCCCCAATATACTCGAGGAACGTCACACTCGTGTTTGAAGTCGTTAGGGCGGAGGTCATAGGAGGAGAGATAGTTAAGCCCGTGGAGAACCACACTGAGGTGTTCGTTGTCCATAAACCAGCGAACGAGAAGCTAGGAATATACATCGCTGACTTACCTTCTTGGAAAACCTCCGCCTTAGCCCTTCACAGCGCTAGGTTCCTGTTCTGGTTAAGCATAGTTAACATTTCCTTAAGCATGATCAATGCTGCACCCCTCTACATCTCGGACGGCGGTAGGCTCGTCAGTGAGGTCCTGAAAGGACGTGCTCCATCATTGGTTAACCACTTAATTCAAGGAGGAACTGTCGTAGCGACGATAGTGTTACTGATTATTGGCTTCCTTAACTTCCTGCATTAAGGTGGTGTCTCTCCCGATAACCTCGGCTTTCCGGAAGATGTTATTTACGTGCTTCAGCACTTCAGCCATGCAGATATCGTTGAGAGCTTCAACAGCGTCTAGCGCTTGGTAGAGGGTTCTTGCCGCGGCAACTACTCCGTGACCAAGCAGCACTACAACCCTGCACTTCCTCATGGCGTTCGCAACCGCCTTAGCGAGTTCCTCACTTCCTGGAGGTAGGTAAGGGATCGTTGCGATGCACTTCCCTATGGAGTAAGCCTCAATGTAGTCCTCGGGATTTACGCTTAATCCGGCGGAGTATAGTGCCAGCGTGAAGGGGTTATGCGTATGTATTATAGCGTTAACCTCGGGGAGGGCTTGATATATGTACTTATGCATTCTCCATTCCATCGATGCTTTCTTACCTGTTAATGATTTTTGGGGCTCCATGTCGAAGGGTACGTAAACCATGTCTTCCGGCGATAACTTATGCTTAGGTACCTGGGAAGGCGTTATGTAGAAGCCATCCCCCCACCTGAAACTCGCGTTACCCCCTAACACGTTAATTAAGCCCTTAGCATGAGCCACACGCATGACGTCCGCCAACATTTCCAACAGACGACCTAACCTCTCATCCGACATTCTCGTTACCCCTCAAAGAAGGTGATTCAGACCTTAAAGGTAAATCCTTAAACTGAGTGGCGCGGTCCCCCGCACACCCACCGCCACCCCACACACCGCTCCCCCAGGCCGTCCTCCTCCCGTTGACCCGCGAACGTCGGCGTCAGGGGTTAGGTTGCTCCCTTCCGGGCCTGGCCAGGTTCCCCCTGCAAAGGCGGTTCACGCCTCCCCTCCGGGAGGCGCTCCGCCACCGCCGACCCCGCGGGGCGGGATTCACCGCTGGTCCTGGGACGGTGCGCGGGGGGCCGGTGAATGTGCGGGGTTACTGGCCCCGCTTTACGCCTTCGGCTACGGGGAGGCGGCGACCCTCCCAGCCCTACCCGCGCCGTCAGTGATTTATGTGTCAGGCCTAAATAAGGTAACGGAGAATACTAGAGGGTCAGAAATACAGCCTTGGAAGCCGTGGCTTGACACGCTTATTGCGCCTTAGCTCACTCCTTATGTAGGAGTATTTGGGCGACGCCATTCTTGACCTTTATTGCGTAACCTGAAGGCTTAACGCGGGCCGGGAGTTCAATTCTCTTCCTGATATGCCTACCCTTGTACTTCAGCACAAGGTCAAGCGACTTAGTTCTGATTCTCTCTATAGTGACATCTCCATCCTCTGAGCCGCTTGCTTCCACAAGAACTTTTATGAAGTTCCCATAATCCCGTATCTCAAGCATGGGTTCAGATAGGACAAAGTGATGAAGACCTAAGTCATCATAGCTGATATCATCCCACACGTTACCAAACACGTCGTCATCGTTTCTCCTCTTTCTAGCCATTATCTCCCCGCACCTCAATACTTGCTTTACGCCGTATAAACCTTTACTTTCAGTAAGGAGTCCCTCTAAAATACGAAAGTGATACGCTATGATTATTAAGAAATATTTCCCTGATGATGTCTCATGGTAATACCGTGATTATATACTTTCACTGAACCCTCCTGGAAGACCCTAATACGTTTAAGGCACACCTAAAACTACAGCGGGGGACCGAAGATGGGGGACGAACTACTTGAAGCGCTGAGGAACGCAGCACTAGCCGCACTTAAGTACTTAAGGAGCGGTAAATGTTCCTCTAAGGTCGTGGGGCGCGGCTCCTTTGGCGACGTAACGAAGGTGTTCGACAAGGAGGCCGAGGAAGCAGCGATTAAGTCTTTACGGGAGGGTCTCAGAAACGTGTTGATAGTTAGTGAAGAAGTAGGTGTTATGAGGTTAGGTAACTTACCGCAACCGGAGTGGGTCGTGATAATGGATCCTGTTGACGGAAGCACGAACTTTGATGCCGGGATACCGTGGACAGCTGTTGCCCTCGCCGCGGCACGGTGGAGGGATGGTGGGGTTAGGATAAGGGATATTGAGGCAGCGGTCGTGGCTGAGGTTTTCCGTGACGTTATTTACGAGTTCAGCGTCAATGGTGGGGTGAAAGTTAATGGGGAGCCCGCACACCGACGCACCCCGCCAGCCAAGGTATTACTAGGGTATTTCGAGGTACCTGAAGCTTATAGCGTTGTCCCCGAGTACTGGAAGATTAGGGGTGGGCGTGCGGCACTTAGGTCCTTAGGTAGTGCAGCGCTAGACATTATCAGCGTTGGCTTAGGACGGGCTGAGGCTTTCGTTGACGCTAGAGCTAAGCTCCGAAACGTTGACGTTGCCGCGTCTCTAAGGATAGTGCATGAGCTAGGGTCTGTAGGGGGTCGGTGCGGGGAGAGCGGTGTGGAGGCGGCTCTGGACATCAGGATCGATACCATGGTTAAGGTGCCATGTTTAATCGTTGGTTATGATGAGAAGTACTTCAATATGCTTGCTCGTGCGGTGCGAAGTTCCTTTCCTAATTAAATCTTAATCCTTCCTGCCTCAATTAACCTATTAACTGCTTCCTCGAAGCTCTCATTAGGTGCTAGGACATACTTAAGGAAAACACCTGTCCGCCCATGCTTATCCCTCCGTGTCAACACCCTAACCCTTTCCAGCACAGTTTCAATAGAGACGCCGAGCACCTTAGCTACGTAACCCTCATACCCAATAACGGGGGCTTCCTTATGCCCTCCCAGTGTGGGTATTATAAGTACTAACGACTTGTTAACACCGGGCACGCGCTTACCTGCACGAAGACTCTCAATATCCAAGAGGCCGCCGAACCTGTAGAACTCCCACTCACGCGTCCCGAGGTGACGTAGAGGGAACGAGACTGTTCTCAACCCATGTGTATCTAACTCCACGTACGCTTTAGGGGTCATCGCCGGAGTTGCTTGAACTACATACCTATTCATTAATGTAAGCCCCGCCCTCTCCAAGCATAACTCAACAAGGCATGGTTGAACAACGTAAGGAATGACAACGTCAACGTCACTCTCTTTACCTACGTCTCCCCGCGCCACAGAACCGTGCACTATGGGTTTCAAGCCGCAGGAGGTTAACGCATTCATAATCCTTAACGCATCCTTCCTAAGCTCCTTTAGTATGCGCCACCGTATCTCATCATATAGCACCTCTCGGAACTCCGGGGTCTTCTCGACCTTATGCTTCGGTACCTTACCCAAGGCTAAACCCACTCACTTTACCCTTCTTAGGAGGGCATAGAAGAAGCCTATGGTTGGGTGTTTATGGGGCCAAGCACGCATGGTGCCCTTAAGGAAACCGGGCCCGTAAGGACCTCGGAGCTCGATTAACTCCAGCTTCGAACTCTCTTTCTTGAGTAACCTTTCAATAACGTCCTCATCTTCCTCCTTGAGAGCAGAACATGTCGTGTACAATATGAGGCCTCCTGACTTAACCAGCTTGAGTGCCGCCTTGAGCATCTCGTACTGCAGCTGGGCAAACTTAGGTACTTCACTCTCCATGAGCCTCCAGCGCAGGTCGGGGTTCCTCATTATGGTTCCGTCTGACGTGCATGGGGCGTCCACAAGTACCTTATCGGCAATGCCCTTACCAAGTATCGCAGGTGCCTTCCTAGCGTCCTCCACATGTATAACGACGTTTCTCACGCCTGTCCTCCTAAGTAACTCCTTCATCCTCCTTATCCTCCGCTTATCAATGTCGAAGGCGTGAATGACGCCCTCATTCTGCATTAACTCCCCCATTAACTCGGTCTTGCCTCCGGGCGCCGCCGCTAAGTCAACAACGAACTCACCTGGCTTAGGGTTGAGTATGTGAGGCGCTAGCGCCGCTGCTTCCTCCTGGATCACGATCTTCCCGTCCTTGAATAGGTCTGAGGCGTCGAAGTTGTAGGGCCCTTCGAATCTAAGCACTGTCGGCACTACACGGGAAACCTCCACCTTGATCTCATCCTTTTCCAAAGCGTTGATCACGTCGTCCACGCTCGCCCTCAGCATGTTGACTCTAACACTTATTTTGGGCTTCCTGTTAAGGGCCTTAAAGTACTCCTCCGCCTCCCACACTCCGAGTAACTCACTGATCCTCTTAACATACCATAGTGGAAGCATATACTTGAACATGAGTTCCTCCTCACGGTTCCTCGGCTTCGGCTTATGCTTCCTTAACTCCCACGACACGTCCCAGAACCACATACCCACGAAGGGATGTGACCTGGTGGAGAGGTACGCTGATATCCGCCTCCGCACCTCAAGAGGGCTCTCGTACCTAATGGAGTTCCTGCTGAAGGCCTCAAGCTCCGTGAAGACACGCAAAGCAGCCCTTAAGTGGGGGTCTAGAAGTAGCACGTTCTTGACGCCGGTGACCTCCTTAATGACTAGGTCGAGGATTCCCTGCCTCGCCATGATCCTGTAGAATATGGCTGTTAGTGGGGGGTCCTTACGCGTACCGAGTATGCCGAGCTTCTTAAACACTTCTCGCTTCGCCTGCTGAGAAGGCTTTATCTCCTCGGCCTTCTTGATAGCCTCAACTAACGCTAAGACGTCCCTCCACCCCAGCAGCACAGGCTCCCTCCTCGCTTTCTTAGAGCTCCTCAAATCACCACACCTGCGTTCAGTAAGTACTCCAAGGATAATTAGCATACACACCGCGCATCACGGGAGTACCTAGGACTCTACGGGCGGGGCACGTAACAGGGCAGCCACGATGACACTCACGAGTAACGCCGTGGTTATGACGATAGCGTATGCCGCCTCACTAAGAACGCCCGACGTTAGCCCCATCTCAGCGATTAACGCTGCAACCGATATGTTTGGGAGGGTCGTCATGGCTAATTTCCTGCTTATCCTCAAACCACCGGTTAGTGCGAGGAACTTCCTGAATAACTCAACCTTACTTACCCATAACGCAATTGTCAAGAGCAGTATCACCAGGTAAGCAACAGGTGATGCGGGCGGTATGAACCTCAACCCAACGACGAAGAAGAATATGGGGGCAAAGAAGCCGTTAGTTATGCCCCTCAACTTATTCTCAACGGTCTCAGCAGCCCTTACGCTCTCTGAGAGGGCTAACCCAAGAATGAAGGCTATTATTGACGCACTAACGCCTAGCTCTTGAGAGAGTAGTGCGAGTATTAGGAGGGAGGCGATCACAATCCTCAACTCAGCCTCTGTTTCCCTCCGCGTCGGGAGTGAAACTATTACGTAGTGAGCCACCTTCGGGAGGATAACTAACGCCAGCACAGCCATGAGTAGGTACACAAGTATTGTTCGCGTAACGCCACCGACTAAAGCGACGAACGCCGTTATGGACGCAAACTGCATTATGAGTGTAGGGATAACCACAGAGTTACTTACTCTCGTCCTATCCAATCCTAACGCCTTAACTAACGAGTAAGTCATAACGGCATTACCAGCCGAAAGTATGAGGGCAACGCTCAACGCGTCAACCACACCACCCTCGATCTGGTAGGCGATCAGGAACACGCTCAGAAAAGTAACTCCGTACGTCATTATAGCGGACCAAGCATACTTCCTAGCTAGGTGAAGGGTAACCTCCATCCGCATATCAAGACCAAGAATAAAGAGAAGGAAAACCGAACCTATAGATCCTAACACATCTAAGGGAGGCTGAAGCTGAACACCTAAGTACGCAGCAAAGACGCCCCATAGTATCTCGATTATTGACGTTGACACACCCAGGCCGGACGAGAGCATAGCAGCTGAAGCGATAAATAATGAAGCATCAGCAAGCAACACCAAGGGCCCGCCATTACCTGTGAGTTGCGCTATGATGGCAACTAACGCTAGCAGCAGGCCTAGCAACGTGGCAACTACCCTGTAAGTTAATCGATGTCTTAACACGTCATAACGGCCCATTAACTCATGGAGTAACCAACTTAAATTTAACTAAGGAGTTAAGGATGCAGGAGAAGTGATTACCCCTGTATATTATGGGAACTTACCCTGTAAATAGGTAGGGACGCAACCTTGAGCAGAAGCTCACGCACACGTAAGTAGTCCTCATCCTCCATGGCTTTCATTATCTCGTTCAGAACATTCCTGTCATCGGTTAAGGCGCTGAGCGCGGCCCTCATTATGAAGGTTAGACTTTCCTCATCACCAACCGTGTACTCCCTAACTAACCTAACAGCTTTCTCAGGGTCCTTGAACAATAATTCAGCGAAGTTCATACCATACCTAACCTTAGCAACTGTGTTTAATGCAAGGTACACACCCATTAATGAGCGACGAAGCACACTATCCACAGCCCCAATAGCTCCCGCCAAATTCTCGGGATGGCTCATCGTGTTTAAGCACCTCCGTACCTGCCTATACCCTCTCTTACCTCCTCTAAGCATTCTAGGACTTCCTCGTAACTAAGAATCCTCGGGATATTTCCCGAGGTCCAGATGTACGTGCGTGGATGCAGCTTGCCCGTAAAGCCTCCGGCCTCGTAGGTCTCGCTTATTATTATGTCGGCTATGTTGGAAAGCATGTTCTTTACTCGCTCATCAACTGCTGAAGCCAAGAGCACCGTAACCACTCCAAGGGTTTTGTTGTGCTGTATGATGTTGAACAGGCTATTGTAGGTCTTCTGCAGATTCCCGTACACTATGAACAGGTTCTCAACGCCGTGAAGCACCATAACGTTAGGCTTCCTCTTCAAGGCATCTAATACCTTGTGGAGGACTTCCTCCAAACTATGCGTTGTCGGGTTAACGCCCTCAGCATATACCACTTGCTTCCAAAATTCGTTGCTTATGAATTCCATACCAATGTTCTTTAGAAATTCCCTGAAGTAGTGCTTTACCTCGGCCGACGTTAGCCTGTAACTTACTAGCGCTATCTTAAGCCCATACCGAAGGACGAGGTCTATTAAGGGTATCAGTAGGTAACCCGGTCCTTTAGCTGTGGTTGGTGTTATATAGGATAGCGACATACCTGGATGAATGTGATCAAGAACATCCTTAAGCACAGTACACCTCAGCTTATACGATTTACTCAGGTCAGGGCCTACACTCCTCCTCATTATTGGTGGTGTGAAGACCCTGATGCCTTCCCCCTCCCTTATTGCGAATGGTATTTCGGCAACGCTTATCGCAACACCCCTAACCTTCCTGAGCTCCATCGTCCTCACTAGCCTGCTTCCCTCAATCCTGTGTTTCATTAATATCACGATGTCGGCAACGAACTCGGCTGAACCCAAGGAAATGTACTCAGTGGATAACGGTATCTCAGCAACCAGCACGATCACCCCCTGAAGAGACCTTGAGAGATTAGTGAGGAAGTTCTGGAGGAATGACCTCATCTTAGCGCCTTTCTCACCAAGTATTTCGCCAACAGGGGTTATACTATCAATTACAACAACCGATGGTTTGAACTTATGGATGTTCTCCACGAGGATATCCATGAGGTCAGAGAACAACGTATCTTCAGTAAGCACGGGTAATTTAATGAACTTAAATAGTCTTTTATTCTCAAGCTCCGTAAAGTCGAAACCTAATCCCCTCATCCACTCCAAAAACTTATCTCGTTCCTCGTTGAAGGACACATACAGACAAGGCTTACCTGCTAATGCGTTAGCGTAGCACATCTTCGCAGCAAACGTCGTCTTACCAGCGCCTGGGTGACCAGCAACTAAGATAATTGTGCCAGGCTTAATAGCGTGGGAATAATGCTTATCCAGATCTCGCACCCCAAAGAGGAATCCCTTACTCTCTCCCTGTGGTTCAGATGATCCGCAGGGCGTTGTCATGCTCCTTTCCACCTCACTGTTACTTAACATGCCGCATTATTTATATAATTACGTAAATAAAAATGTAAAGTTATTTTAGAGAAGCCATTAGCTTCTTCCAAAAATTAACATTGTATTGTTAATAATTAAACAAGGAGGTCAGCTTCATTACCCATTAAATAATCTTATATAAATAACTGAGGTTAAAGAGTTAAAGTGCACTTGATTAAAGTCTCCAACCAGTACTTAAGCAGTTTACGTTACCTTCACAGTAGTTTGAGGCGTAACGAAACCCGCTTCAAAGCACCATATCTCTTAGAGGATTTCTGAGAAAGCTTTGTTGAAGTCCTCATCATTCTTGTAAAGCCAGTTGTACGCCCGGGCAACTGAAGAATTTGACGACTTTATGTCGACTTCATTACCTTCTTTTAACTTAACGTTCACCTCCACATGAATTACCTCGGACCTCACAATGCTTAGTTTATCCAGAAGGGCCTTCCGCCCGAAAATCCCCTCAAGAATGTATACTGCGCCAGCTAACTCGTTATCCCGCACTAAGTCCTTATCCGACTCTATCTTCCTGAACACGGCTATGGGGAAGATCAGCGATGCACGGAAACGTGATAGTACGGTCTTAGTGCGGTTCAATCGTTTCTCACAAGACCAAAGGTATGCTTCCCTAAGTAGACCCAGCGCTTCATTAACAGAATAAGCTGGTTTTAAGAGCTTCGTGTGACCCCAAGCAGCGCCTGAGGCCTGCCCCTCTGGAGGGTAAATCATCAATGATCTTCTAGCCGGTATCTTGAGGGATCGCATGAAGTATGCGTCTAGAAAGTAACTTCTAGAGTTCTTCAAAGTTATCAAGTAACACGGCACAAGGAGTCTCCTTTCATCCTTTATTTTCTTCAATGCAATCCCTTCGTCACACACAGAGGTGACATAGCTTTTAATAGTTTATTTTTATTGTTGATGCATGAAAGTTCTCTTCGGTGGCTTCAATATGAGACTGATTTCAGCATTATTTCACGGTAGATCCTTTCTCTGTCCTTCTCAACGATGCCCAACTCTGTTCTGGGGAATGTTTGCCCGCCTCCCATTAAGCATCCTCCAGGGCATACGTAGATGGCGATCGTCCCTCCTTTGAAGTACCCGCTCATGATCGCTTCTAGAGCTCCCTTAACCTCGTAGGGCCCTACTGCCCTAGCGATCGGTTGCTTGGCCTCTATCTTAATGGCGTCTGGCTCGCTTTCAACCATGGTATTTACAGGGATGTTGGCTAGGAGTTTCTCTGCCTCCCTAGCCGTCAGGACTGGGCTTCCCTGAAGCTTTCTAGCGACGCACTGCGTTATGAGTACGCCGTCCGACGGTATCTCCGGGGGTTCCGCTAGGTACTTAGTTAAGCTGGGGTATAGGTTGCGTACATACGTGTGTTCGGCTGGGCTAGCTGGGACTACCATTAATGATTCCACGGAACCCCTTAACTCCGGGCTCCATAGGATAACCTTACTGAACCCGGCAGCCTTAAGAGAGGTTATGACAGACCAGGGTGAGGCGTTTAATGCCTCAGCAAGGGATGCTAGGGCTTCCGGCTCTATGTAGGCATTTACGTTCCCTCCCTTAAGCATTTTCTGGGTTATCTGCACGTCATCCCTATACGTAAGGGCTCCTACAGGGCAGTACTTGGCGCAGAGCCCACATGAGATGCACCCGGCGTCCTCGAAGGGAGTTGCGAAGGGCGTGCTGATCGCTACCCTTATCCCTCTATTTATGGTTCCTAGGGCGTTAATTCCAAGCGTATTGCAAACGCCCACACACCTACCGCACACGATGCATTTCTCTCCGTCAAGCCTCATGATCTTGCCAGGTATTGATATAACGTACTCTCGGAGGAATTCGAATCTTCTCTCACCTTGCTTCACCCAAACGCCACGGGCTAGCTCCGTTAACAGCTTAAGGAACTCCTCAGCGTTTATTGGGCAACCTCTAAGACAGTAGTCAACCTTTACGAACCTCGATATTGGGGCGCCCCTCCGAATCTTCCCTCGGCTAGCTAGGGCTGCGGAACCGTACTTTACCTTAACCACGTCATCGTCCAGTACCTTATTGGCTGAGGCTATCCCGCCTAAGGATGCACATGTGCCAATAGCAACAAGTATTTTCGCCTTTTCCCTAACTTCCCTTAACTTCTTGACCTCGACCTCGCTCGTCACCGCACCCTCAACGAAGACTACATCGTATTCGCTACGTTCGGCGGTTAACCCTAGGAGGGGCTCGTACGCTAACTCAATGTTAAGATCCTCCAATGCATGCAGTAACCTCTCACCTAGGTTCACTATCTCGTGTCTGCAGCCCTCACAACCCGTTAAGGAGTATATGCCTACAACTACCTTCTCACGCATGCATCCTCCCCCTCACCACGGACACGTGCACAGCGCATGGTAGGCAAGGATCGTATGCCCTAACAAGCATGGTTAGCTTACGCTGTAACTTGTCAGCGTTAAGGGGGCGCCCGTCACTGATTGAGGACACGGTCAGCGCCTTAGCGGAAGCCTCTATGTGCCTAGCGTTGATCTCAGTTGGCGTGATGATGTTCGCGTTCACTATACGCTTACCAGACACAGCATAATGATGTATTAGGAGGCCTCTCGGCGCCTCCACCACGCCAACACCTTCACCCTCACCACCATCCCGCGGCGGATCGACCACAGCGTCTGCGGTTCTCCTGGCAAGGTCCTCCAGAATCTCCCTCGCCGCCGTGATGCAGTACGGGATCTCTGCAGCCTTAATTATCAGGTTGCTGAAGGGGTTGCCGAGGTCTACTTCGGGTATGTTAAGGTCGTGGAGATAATTCCTAAGTAACTCGTACCTAGCCCTAGCACCCACGTGGACCGGTGCCCCGCCGAGGATTACTGCCTTGGAGTTGGAGTACTCGGGTTGCACCTCCTCTAAATGCTCTTTGTAGTTGCTTGGCTTGAAGGACAGGCCTGCAGAGGTGAGTATCTCATCTCCTGTAGTCAGGTATGTTTTCCTGGGCCTCACGGCTATGCAGTTGTTTGCCGGGTCCTTGAGTTCCGGCACCTCAAGGAGAGTTAGTGCTTCATCAACTACTTCCCTAGCCAGAGCCTCGCACTCCCTAAGATAGTCAGCCGCCTTGAGTAACGGGCCCTTGAACGGCTGCTTCAGCAAGCCGCCTACCCCGAGGGTGTTGGGGTTAACTATCCTGCCCGCAATTAGCTTTATCGCCTTAAGGCATGCGGCGTTTAACTTCATCGAGTTAACCACTAGGCGTCCTGCCCTGCTTTTCAGGTCACTCAAGCCCTGAACCTCCACGTAGTCGGGAAGTGCTAGGAAGGCTAGGTGGACTAAGTGGTTCTGAGCTATCTGAACCATATTCACAGCATCCCTGAAGTCCTCAACCCATTCCCCAGCATCTAGGCCTAGTGCGTGCTCCACAGCCCTTATTGAGGCGACGTAATGGGCTATGCTGCATGCGCCGCAGATCCTCGAGGCTATGTAGGGTACCTCCCAGTATGGTCTGCCATTCACGGTTAACTCTATGAACCTGGCGCCATGCGTTACCTTAAAGAACGCTTTAACTTCGACGCCGTCCTTCAGCACCTCTAGCTCCAGGTGCCCGAATACCCTATCGACTTCCTCTACGCGGGCGAGCCTCAACCAGTGCCACCCCCTAACGCCTTCTCGAAGGCCTCCTCTAACGACGCCTTGAGCGCATCATAGTTGGGCAGACCCTCCCAAAACATGGAGGCCACCTCAAGCACGTCCTTCAGCTCAACGCCGTTACTCACGTAGAACTGCGCCGCAGCCTCAAGCACGTCCTTCCGGGTCACGGGTCCCCTACACCCTATGCATGGTGACCCATTACTTGGGCACGGGTCACCGCATCCGGCGAGGGTTATCGGGCCTAGGCAGGGTTCACCCTTAACTACTAGGCAGTCCTTCCCGTAGAGCGGGCACGAGGAGCACACGGGTATTCCCTCAACCCAGTATGCTGTGGCTAGCTTGAGGAGTTCACAGTTTCCTCCCTTCCTGGGACACGACCAGCACCTGATCCTGTGGATCGACAGTATGAACTCAACCACGGTTCTCCTCGCTTCCCTAACCCTTGGCGTGTCGGTCCTCACCTCAAGCCCGTCGGAGACCGGGTACGCACACGCAGGTACTAGCTTACCGTTGCTTAACTCTACCAAGCACATCCTGCATGACGCTTCCCTGTACATGTGCCTGAAGAAACACAATGTTGGCACGGCGTCCCCAGCCTTCTTGAGGGCTGTGAGAATGGTTTCGCCTTCCGGCACGTGGACCTCCTTATCATTAACAATTACGCGCACCATCACCTCACACCTCCTTCACAACAGCGTTTACGGGGCATATCGTGACGCACGTACCACACTTAACACACTTTTCCTGGTCAATGACGTACTTCCCTGACTTCTCATCCCTACTTATGGCGCCTACAGGACAATGCTTGGCGCACGTGCCACACCCTATACACTTGTCCAGGTTAATGCGGTATTTTAGTAGCTTAGTGCAGACACCTGCAGGGCACTTCTTATCGATGATGTGTGCTAGGTACTCATCCCTGAAATGCCTTAGCGTTGAGAGGACGGGGTTAGGGGCTGTCCCACCTAGGGCGCATAGGCTCGCGTCCTTAACCACTTTCCCAACGCTCTCAAGGATCTCCAGGTCTTCTAGGGTGCCTTTACCCTCGGTTATCCTCGTTAACGTGTCGTAGAGGATCTTAGTCCCGATGCGGCATGGGAAGCACTTACCGCAGGACTCGGCCACAATGAAGGACGTGAAGTACCTAGCTACGTCAACCATGCATGCCGCATCATCCATGACCACTATACCTCCCGACCCCATGATCGCTCCCGCGTCCCGTAAACTCTCGTAATCTATGGGTGTGTCGAGAAGGTGTGCGGGCACGCAGCCACCGCTGGGCCCACCTATCTGCACAGCCTTGAGCTTCCTGCCTTCCTTAACGCCGCCAGCTATTCTCTCGACGAGGGTTCGTAGCGTGGTTCCTATAGGTACCTCATACGCTCCGGTTCTCTTTACAGCACCAGTAACGCAGAACATCTTAGTACCTTTACTCTCTTTAGTGCCGTAAGCAGTGAAGCTCTCCCAGCCCTCAGCCATTAACGTTGCTACATGCGCTAGGGTCTCAACGTTGTTAATGACTGTTGGTTTGCCCCAGAGCCCAACAACGGCTGGGTAGGGCGGTCTTTGCCTAGGTGTTGCTCTACCCTCGATCGCAGCTATTAGCGCTGTCTCCTCACCACACACGAAGGCACCGGCGCTAAGTATGACTTCGACGTCGAAGTCGAAGCCCCTACCAAGGATGTTCCTCCCGAGGATGCCGTGGCTCCTAGCCTCCTCAACGGCCTTCTGAAGCCTTTCAGCCATTAGTGGCTTCTCAGCCCTAACGAATATGAATCCCTTCGTAGCACCTACCGCATAACCAGCTATTATTAAGCCCTCCAGCACTCTATGCGGATCTGACTCCGCAAGCAACCTATTCATGAATGCTCCTGGGTCACCCTCGTCCGCATTCACTATGACGTACTTCTCCTTGCTGGGCTGGTTCCTACAGATCCTCCACTTGAGCCACGTCGGGAACCCGGCGCCTCCCCTACCCCTTAACCCTGACTTCTTAACCTCCTCGATGACTTCCTCCGGACTCATCCTTAAGGTGCGGTCAAGTCCCCTGTACCCGCCGTACGCTATGTAGTCCTCAATGGACTCTGGGTTAATCACGCCGCAGTTCCTGGACACGTACCTGACCTGCAGTTTCCACGCGTCAAGCTCACTTAATGTCGGCACGTTACCCTCGCCCTTAGCCTTCCCGGTCCTCTCGCTTATTGCGTAGGCACCGCTAACGTCATTCTCGATGAAGTACTTCTTCAGGATGCCCTCGACCTCAGCTGGCTTGACGTTACCGTAGAGGGCTGCAGGCATTCCCGGCGCCTTGAGCTCTAGCCATGGGTCTAGATAGCAGAGCCCGGTACACCCGACGGTCTTGACTGCATCACTAGGTATCCCTAAGCTCTCAACAACTTCCTTAACTGCGTTCAGCACCTCCTTAGCTCCGGCAGCTATGGAGCAGCTTGCTAGAGGAACTTTAATCCTATACCCGTTAGGGCCTTCCTTAATGTAACGTATCCTCTCCGATCTAAGCGTGCGGCACCGTTGATCATCGTGGCAGAGGGGTCCCTCGGTCCTGCACCTAATATAATTCCGGCAAGGGTACTCGAGACTATGCCAACACTTACCGCAGCATCTACTCATTAAGCTCCATGAGCCCCCATCCCCCAATGGGGGTCTCACCTCTTCCTCGTTAGCTTAGCGCGGTGCTCCGCTATAATCCTCCTTAGTTTAGTGGGCGTCACACCGCCGTAGAGCTTCCTGTAGCTTCCATCCCTACTCACAACCATTACCACTGGTGCCAAGCCACAGCAACCGAAGCACCTAGCTTTCTCAACACTGAAGGCACCGTCGTTAGTCGTTGATCTGCCTGGCTTTATCCCTAGGTAAGTTCTGAGGAACTCGTAGTTTGCCGCGTTCCCTCTTAAGTGGCATGCGGTACCCATGCACAGCATTATGATGAACTCGCCGGGCTTCTCTAACCTGAATTGATGGTAAAATGTGGCGACCGTCAACACCTCAGTTAGCGGTATTCTTAACTCATTAGCTATTACTCTAAGGGCTTCCTGCGGTAGGTAGCCGTAGGCAGACTGTATCTCCTGCAGTATCCTTATGAGGTATCTTCTCTCCCTGCCGTACTTAACGGCAACGTCGTGTGCTAGGGTTCCGGGCGTGGTTTCCTTGGGGATTAACTTAAGTAACTGCGCCAAGACTTGCCCCCTGTTGAATTGGTTCGTTTTTTAATCAAGCATTGTGTGAGTAGCGTTTATGTACTGTATATATAATATATGTTCCTGGTGCCTTGATTGGTCGAGCATGATGTGAGAAAGCTGATGAAGCTAGGTACGGCTTCAACCGCGTTAATACTACCTAAGAAGTGGTTACGTGATCTGGGCCTCAGCCCAGGATCCTTAGTAGACCTCTTTTTCGACGGGTCATCAATAATGGTCGCCCCTAGAACCTCGCCTCAAAGTCCAGGCCAGCCGCAGCAGGACAGCGATATGCAGATATTCGTCGATATATTGAGGGATGGTGTTGACGTTGGTGTGCAGGAAATCGTTGCCGCGTACGTTGAGGGCATAACGCGGGTTAGGGTGAGGGGTGACGAGCAAGGCATATCGAGGTTGATCATGGAGCTGAACCGAAGGATAACAGGCTTCCTCATAGTGAGTAGGGGCAAGGAACTATACGACATAGTGGTCAGTGAGTTCCCTGTTGACCCGCAGCACCTCCTCTCTAGGGCGATAAAGATCGTGGAGGAGTACATGTATGCATTAACTCGGAAAGACGGTAATGACTCCGAAGCCTTCCAGACGGAATTCACTAGAGTGTATAACGCGACGATGAGGTTGGTTAGAGGCAGGATAGCGATGGCTTCGCCGGAAGAGACCTCACCGCTCTTAGACGTACTGTCAATGATGGAGAAGATGAAGGAGCTCATGACCCTCCTAGCCATAGACGGGAACAACATGCCAGCGGTCGCCCTAGAGGATTTAAGTGAGCTCTTCCGCGCAGCCACACGCGCGGTAATAGAGAACAACGTGAAGAAAGCACTGAAAGTCATTCAATTCTGCCGCGCGCCTGAACGCCAAGCACACGCAACCCACATGTGTAACGTCATCATTGGGTTAGCCGAGATAGCTATAAGGAGGTGCGTCAGGGACAGGGCGTGTAGGTGCAAACACTTCTTCCCGAAAGTGAGTTGATAGTGGTTCAACATTCAACCACCTACTCGGATTAAGTATTTCTCCTTACCGCACTCCGAACCTTCCCTAAAGAGAACCTTAAGTACAGCACCGACCATGAGGGAAGCTACCAGGGAAGCAACCCCCACGGGGAGCACGTAAAGTTCATCCACATTAGGGTACGTCAGCGTCATCAAGCCAGCCAACGCGTTAATGGTTCCATGCATAACAGCTGCAGGTAGTACTGACCTGCTTCCCCTCCTAAGCAGGAGGAGTATTAGTGTCCATGATGACGTCACCGCACAGTACATGGCTAAGCCTACCGCGTCCCTGTGGTGCGGCATACTATACCCGAGAAACAGTATTAAAGGCGCATGCCACAACCCCCATACAACACCTATGATCGCGGTCGAGGTTAACAGCCCGTACCTAGGGTAAAGTACCTTATACATGAGGCCCCTCCACCCAATCTCTTCACCCAACGCGACGACAGCATTAATCGTCAGTCCAGCTAAAACAGCGTTCACTAACTGGAGGACTAGGAACGCCTCCGGCCCTGCCTTAAGTACTAGATCCTTCAGCTGTTGTGGAACCTGAGGGTTACTCAGTAGGCTTGCCATAGGGTTAGTGGGGGCATAGCCCATAACGTAGCAAACACCAATACCGAGCGTGAAAATAATGTAGGGCATCGCTAAGCCTAAGGGTATGTACCTCAACCTACCTAACCTAACGCCTAAGGACTTAAGCCCTTCCTTAAGCGGGGCGCCGCACGCAAGTAGAGCAATAACCGCGCCTAACGTGGGTGCCCACATCCTAATGGTCGCCTCGATCCCGAAGAACTTCAGCGGAACGACCCCAACTATTAAGGGTACGTCGAGAAGGTAAGCAACCCCGAAAGCAATGATGAGGTATATTGTGAGGGCCTTCAAGGGGAGCTCGCGGGCTTGTTTTCCCTCCACGTTTGTTCCCTCATAAATACCTCGGAGTTCGAGGTATTTAAGGATTGTCTTAGTTCGCAGTATATGTGAAGCACGTAAATACATATTACCCTGCAAGTGAAGTAAGCCACGTTAAGCAAAACGGTTGTGTTAATCATGAGGTTACATGTCCTAGTTCAAGGAATGGATAAGTCACGCCGCATCTTCGACTCCTGCGAGAACCTAGACTTCGGGTTTCTGGAACTCGACGACGTAATCGACTTGATCAGGTCGATCCCTCCACCTCCGCCAGGCTACGAGATGTGGGACTGCGGCGTGACCGTAACCATAGAGTCAGAGGACGGCAAGGCCTACGTTATGGTCACGATGAACGGCATGGATGACTACACCGTTCTAAAGTACGATGAGGGCACAGGTGAGGAGGTGCTTGTGGGTTCATCAGTAACACTTAATGATGTGATTGAAGCACTCAAAGCATTCTACTCCACACCAACCGGGAAAGCCTTGGCCCCCGGGCAAGTTAGGGTTGAGGAGTACGGGATGAACTACCCGGCGGAAGTAGAGGCAATCATAGGGTACAGTGATGAAGGCGAACCAATAATTAATTGGAGGGAAGGAAACTTTAACGTAACAAATAAGGCAGTAACGGGTGTGCCCATAAGTAAGATTAGGGCGATTAAGTTACTTGACCCGTCGCCAAGAAGGCCCTACCCTCAAGTCGTGGTTGAGTATGAGAAGGAAGGTAGCCTTCGGGCAATCACGTTCAGGTTCAGGGATCTAGGCACGTACCAGAAATTACTCACCGACCTACCTAAGCTAGTGCCGCCAAGCTTGATTAGAAGGGAATGGTGACGCCGTACCTAGTAATGCCTTATTTAAATGAAATCACTTCTCCTTTCTTTTCCTCAAGCCCTCCTCAAGTAATTTCCTCACGGCCTTAAGCTCCTCAAGGATCTCCTCCTCAACAATTCTCCTCTCCTTACTTGACAGTATCCCAACCCTAGCCCTGAGTTCCGACGCTATCCTCTCAGCATCATCAACACTTAACTGGAAGAACGTGAGCTCAGGTTTCATAGTTCCGGTGGCTGGCGTGAACACGTCCACACACGCTAAGCCCCATGACCTCTGAAGGGGTCCATGCCTTAACCTCACCTCAGAAACTAAGTTGTAAGGCACGCGCTTCTCCTTAACCCACCAGACCCCGAACCTAGCGTACGCGTGGTCCTTCTCAAGCCTAAACACTATGCTCTCGTAGAACCTAGGTATCCAATAAGCGAGGAAGGCGGCAGGGATCGCGACGAGTAATATGAGCGACACTATGGAAGCCCACACATTAACGAGCACTATTAACGCACAACACACAGTCATTGGAATAAAGTACCATAGACTATAAGCCCAGTAGATTTTCGTGAGTTTGGGTGAGGGTCTGAATGCTACGGGTTTAAGCCTTATATCGGCCGACATATCTCATCGAGTATAGCATTGCTCCACAACTTAAAAACTTGCTGTCCGTGGACCTCACTTAAATGTTAAAGCTCTCTTTATCTCCCTCCCAAGTATGGGAAGAAGATCCCTTAACCTACCCGCCTTTAGCTCCCTAAGAAGGAATGATGCTCTGAAGTAGAACCTCCTATACGCGTATATGAGCATCCTTCCAAGCTCTTTGGCGGAGAAGCGGAAGCCTCTCATCACCGGTTTAATGGTTGTGTAGTGCTCCCAGTTATGGTCAACTATTAAGTTATTCTTCACTGCGAAGTCATAGATCGGCGTTCCAGGGTAGGGTGTTAGGACGGTGAATTGCGCGTAGCCTGGGTCAAGTTTTATCGCTAACTCCACGGTTCTCCTCATGTCATCTAGTGTTTCCCATGGGAACCCCAGTATGAAGCTACCCGTAGCAAACCCATTGATCTCCTTAACCCACCTAAACACCTTAATGGCTTGATCAATGGTTATCCCCTTTCCTATACGGTTGAGTGTTTCTTGAGATGCTGACTCGACACCGAAGTAGAGGGCTGTGAAGCCGTTATCGTAGAGGAACTTAAGGTAGTCGCGGTCCACGTGATCTACCCTTGACCCGCAAGCAAACGTAACGTCTAAGCCTCGTTCCTTCATTTCCTTAACGAGACCATATACGAACTTCCTATTAACAGTTAATTCATCATCACTAAACACCACGTTCTTAACCCCATACTTATCAACCAGGTACTCAATTTCGTCGGCAACATTTTTAGCTGACCTGAACCTAATTTTCCTTCCCCAGAAGTATGAGGTGGAGCAGTAAGCACATCCGTAGGGGCATCCCCTACTCGCCATTACGTGTGCTACTTTTATGGGCTTACCGAACACTGTGTACTTATCCATCGGGAGTAGGTGCCTTGCCGGCCATGGGAGTTCATCTAAGTCTCTTATGTAGGGTCTCCGCTCGGTAACGATTGCCTTCCCGTTACCCTTAACCCTGAATGCTAGGCCCTTAACGCGTTTGAGGGCATCGTAATTCAGTCCCTCACGTTCAAGCACGTTGATTAGCTCAAGGGTGGTGTACTCACCCTCGAACCTAACGACCACGTCAGCACCATGGGTGAGCGCCTCTTCATACAGGAAAGTTGGGTGTGACCCCCCAACGATTATGGGCACGTCAGGCACTTCCTCCTTAAGGTGCGCTATCGCGTCATAAGCCTTAGGCGCTGTCGGCGTCTGCACTGAAATACCTATGACGTCAGGCTTCCATGACTTGACCTCCCTAACGAATTCCTTCATCGTTACCTTAAGTGTTGGGGTGTCTATGACCTTGACCTTATGTCCCGCCTTCTCAAGTACGGCCGCTATCCATGCTAAGCCTAGGGGAGGGGCGTTGAAGCCGATGACCCTGTAGATCTCTAGGTCATGAATGTCGGGAGGCATTGATAGCAGTACTCGCATGCTCTCCCTCAAGATAGAGCGCGTCAAACAGTAAAAAGAGGGTCAGCACAATATTCGAGCTTAAGGTCTTATGTAACTAGTCCATAATTTCGCGTCAAGCCATAAAGTGAGAAGGTGTTGAACAGTGAACTCCGCTGAACCCCCATACCTGGACCCAGTTACTTTTTCTTCTTACTCATGCTCCTGATCCTAGCCACAATAGATCCTAGTGCTGGTGACAGTAACATTAACTCTGACAGTGACTTAGGTACTACCGGTATTATGTCGGCCAGCACGTTACCGTAGTCCCTCAACACCTTAAACATGCATATTAGGCCGGGCATGCCCTCAGCTAAGTTGCCCTTACTAACGCTTTTCACGGACCTCAGTATGGTCTCGTAACATGCTGGCCTAACCTGAAGTAGCTTCCTCAGCACGTAGACCACGTTAAGCCTTAAGGCCTCACCACCCAACCCTCCCTCAATGTAGAGGTAAAACGAATTCTCGTTCGTGTACTCAACGCATCTGAGCCTCGTGCAGTCGAATACGTCGGGAAAGAAGTTATCTCCTTCCACAACGTAGGCCGCCCCTCTCCTAATGCTGGGAACTAAGTGAAACCACGCGTCCCTCAACCTGTAAATATTGAGGGAATACCCTACGAGTGCTCTAGCCATTCTCCAGAACCTCTTAACCCTAAACTCGCTGAAGCCTAGAAAATTCCTCAAGAACGTGGATGTTATTGCGGGAGGATCCCTGCACCTGACACCGTACTTAACGCACCCCCTAACCTGACTATCGATTCCCTTAAGCAACGCATCAACAAACTCCATCACAGCAACTTCCTTGAAGTGAAACCGCATCAAGGCACTACCAATTAACCTAGGCTACGGACAATTATTAAGGTAAGGGAAAGAGTCACTCTACCCTAACTCTTCCCGGAATTACCTGAGCTAACTCCGCGGCAACCCTTGGGATCCAGTCCCTATTCTTGCTGTCAACCCTCCTCACAATCTTCCCTACACGCCCATCCTCACTAATGAACCTCACCTCGATCCTCGCGCCCTTAAAGAGGCCACCACGCTTAAGCACGACCTCAGTCACGTAATTCAGCGGTATACGTATTACTCCTCCTCCCCCCTCCTCATCGATCTCAATGTACGTGTGCCCGCTCTCCTCCCTCCACACATGGAAGGAGATCTCGCGCCCACCACCAACGTCAAATGGGTCATAATACTCGTAGAGAGGCATGTACGCTAACAGGTCCTTCTTCTTAACGCCGGGAACCTCACCAGTAGCTTTAACGTAATCCACGGCCTCAGGGTAGATCCCGGTGAAGAACCGCGTAACTATTTCCCTCACCTCCTCGAGGGAAGCGTTACTCGCAACATCTCCCGAGTGAGGGCCACTGAAGTAGATGTCGAAGCCCCCATCTACGCTTCGGGACACAGTTAAGGTGTTTCCTGAAGGATCTGTGAGTGATATTGTGGGAGGGCATAGTTCAGCGTCGAATGCCTCCCTGCTGTAGGGAGGTAACGCGTTAATCAAGCCCAATGCTGACTTAAGCGTGACTACCCCGAACTCAACCACGTCGTCGTAGTTCCCAGAGTACATGAAGTCAGGCCTTATTCCCTGCCCGGAAGCCCTAATCACGCGGGTCAAGGATGCCTACCGTATGTAATTCGTTCTCAACAAAAATAAATGTTGATCATAAATACAAATCAAGGCACTTAATGGGGTGTTCGACAGTGTTCGAGAACTTAGTCTTAACTCCAACGCACGCAACCATCA
>JAMOOZ010000363.1 GCA_027064885.1 Desulfurococcales archaeon | reverse complement strand
GCTGAGTACATACTGGGAATAGCTAAGGCAGTGGTTAAGGGCGGGTAAGGCCTAGAATCCGTAACCAAGCTAAGACCTGAGGACGCTGTCGAGGAACTCAGGAAATTCAAGGGTGCCGGGCCATGGGCAGCTAAGCCGGCCTACATGGCGTGCACAGGTAACCTAAACCTACTCCTCCCAGAAGACCTAAGCATGAGCAGGGGCCTCAAACTAGCTGGGTGCCGCGGGGAACTCGTCAGCGAAGTAGCACCACACGCCGGACTAATATCATACCTGGCCGCGAACCTCTAGGAGGGGGCGGAAACCGCGGGGTAACCGCACCAAGCTAAGTCAGTCTTAATACCTTTTATAAGGAACTACTTAAAATGGAGGAAAATATTGGCTAGCTCAGCTACTCTAACGAAGGAGGAGAAGGAGCGCTTACTGAGGGCTGTTGAGGAGGACCGTGAGTTCAGGT
Source organism: Desulfurococcales archaeon (assembly GCA_027064885.1). Classification (GTDB taxonomy): domain Archaea; phylum Thermoproteota; class Thermoprotei_A; order Sulfolobales; family NBVN01; genus WAOL01. The sequence goes on along the minus strand of JAMOOZ010000363.1, from coordinate 4,663 downwards.
ACGCGTTAATGGGCCTCCTAGGCATGAAGGAACTACTAGAAAGATTCACCAGGTTAGAGGAAGGACAACAGAAGCTTGAGAAACGATTTGCCAGACTAGAGGAAAGACAGGTGAAACTCGAAGAAAGACAGCAAAAACTCGAAGAAAGGTTCGCTAAGCTAGAGGAAAGACAGCAAAAGCTAGAGGAAAGATTCGCGAGACTAGAAGAAAGGCAGCAGAAGCTGGAGGAGAGGCAACAAAAACTGGAAGAGAGATTCGTTAAGCTAGAGGAAAGGTTTGCGAAGCTAGAGGAGCGGTTTGCTAAGCTGGAAGAAAGGCAGCAAAGGCTTGAGGAGGAATTTGTCAAGCTGAGCAAGAGGCAACAGGATCTTGAGGAGATGATGTACAGGGTTTTCGATAAGGTTATTGAACTCTCTGAGGGTCTTGAGCGTGTCAGAAGGAGGCAGGAACTAATAGCTATGGAGGTTGGGGCCTTAACCGAAAGCACGTACTGTAGGTTCCTTTGGGAGGATCTTAAGTGGGAGATAGAATCCAGTGGTGATAAGGTAGTGTCGAGGCGAAGGAACGCTAGAATCGATGGCGAGGACATAGACCTGCTCGTCGAGACGTCAAGGAAGGTCTACGTGGTTGAGGTTAAGGTTAGGCCTAAGGCTAGTGACGTGGGCAAGCTCGTAGCTAAGGCCGAGATCGTTGGGAGGAGGTACGCTGATAAGGAAGTGGTCCCCGTCCTAACCGGTGCGATGATCGGTGAGGACGTGGAGTCCTATGCCGCGAAGAAAGGTGTTAAGGTATTTGCTTACTAACCTGATTTGCTTTAAATGAGCCGGAGTTGTGGGGAACTTACCTTTATTTGCTCTTCACGAACACCTTTGATTGAGGTGTTTAACAAATGCCCCGCTTAGGCATTGCTGTGGCGGGCCTCGGTAGGATTGGGAGGCTTCACGCCGAAATAATTAAGGTCTGGGTTAAGGATGCTGAGTTGGTCGCAGTCATTGATGTCATCGAGTCTCTCGCCAAGTCGGTTGGGGAGTCCTTCAACGTTAAGTGGTACACGGACTACGACAAAGCCCTCCGGGATCCGCGTGTTGATGCGGTTGTCATAGCCGCCCCAACCTTCTTACATAAGGATATGATCGTTAAGGCGGCTGAGGCCGGAAAACATGTCTTCGTTGAGAAGCCCTTAACCGTAACCTCCGAGGAGGCAAAGGAGGTTAAGCAGGTGGTCGAGAAGCACCGCGTTAAGCTCCAGGTAGGCTATAACAGGCGCTTCGATTACGCGTACAGGAAGGCGAGGAAGGACATTGAGGACGGCATGATCGGTAAGCCACTAGCCTACCTGGCAGTGGCTAGGGACCCGGACGCCCCACCCGGATGGGCTGCCGACCCCAAGCTCAGCGGCGGGATCTTCCTAGACCAGCTCAGCCACGACTTCGACATGGCTAGGTGGTTAATGCGTGACGAGGTCGTCGAGGTGCACGTGGTTGGCGGTGCCTACATCCACGAGTCCGTTAAGGAGAAGGGCGACCTAGACGTCGTCAGTATAGTCTTTAAGTTCGCTAACAGTGCTCAAGGACTCGTACACGGAACCAGGAAGTTCCCCTACGGCTACGAGTTAAGGACGGAGGTCTTCGGCGACAAGGGAGTGATTTACGTAGGCACTAACAGGGATGAGCTCTACGCTAGGGGGACGAAGGATGGGCTAACATACTTCGGGGCTCCATGGTTCGTTAAGCGCTTTTACGACGCTTACGTCAACGAACTAACATCATTCGTTGAGGCAGTGTTGAAGGATAAGGAGCCCGAATGCACCGTAGTTGACGGGTTAAGAGCTGTTCAGATCGCTGAGGCGTGCTGGAGGTCCGTTAGAGAAGACCGCCCCGTTAAGGTGGAGTTACATTAATAACGAGTTAAGTTCACTCCTTTATTTTAAAATAATCCTCAGGACCTGCCACATCGTTAAGACCATTACTTCGCTTCAGTGTTTAATTAAATTGCCCCGCGGTGGGACATCCTCACCTGATGGCACTTTAATGCACTTACGCATTATAGACCTGCTTATGCTTTCCAAAAAACATTAATCTCACTTCCTTTATGTAATGATTTGAGGTTACGTTATCATGCCTGCGAAACGGTACCGTCTCGGCTTATCTAGCTCTGCTTGGGCGGGCATAGCTATAATCCTACTGATAATAGGGGTCATAGCAGGGTACTTTGTAGGCTTAAGTACAGCTAAGCCGGCCGCCCCGCAGACCCCAGCTCCTTCGGGGACAGTTACGGTCACGAAGACTGTGACCACCACTGTCTCCGGAGCACCAACGAAGCCTGAGTACACGTTCTACTACATATCGCATGGAGGGCCAGGAGACCCGTGGTGGGCCCCGGTAATTAAGGGTGCTGAGCTTGCTGGGAAACTGCTCGGGGTTAAGGTGGTCTACGAGGGCCCCCAGAAGTTCTCGGTTAAGTGGTTAGTTGATACGTTGGAGGCTGCGGCGGCTCAGCACCCCGACGGCATAATCATAACGATCACTAACTACCAGGCCCTCGACCAGCCCTTAAGGAAGGTGATCGCCTCCGGCATACCTGTGATAGCAGTTAACGTATATGATCCGAGGCCGGAGGATGAACGCATACCATACATGGCGTACGTAGGGCAGGACGAGTACCAGGCAGGGTACAAGCTAGCTGAGTACACGATTAAGTGGTTTAAGAAGAACTTAGGCCGTCCACCGAAGGGCGCAGTGATCGCGATCCATGAGGCTGGCCACATAGGGCTTGAGTTGAGGGCTAAGGGTATTCAGGATGCTTTCAAGAAGGCTGGCTTAACACCGCCCGAGAAGCTCTCAACAACTACCGACACCACTAAGGCATATAACATACTGAAGTCCTACCTACAGGCGCACTCGGACGTTGAGGTAATATTCACCCTAGGCCCCCTAGGCGCCCACCCAGCAATGAAGCTAATACAGGAACAAGGACTTAAAGGCAAGGTCTACGTATCAACCATTGACTTAGACGACCAGATACTGAAGGGCATTCAGGACGGCATAGTAATTGCTGGCGTCAGCCAGCAGCCATTCGCGCAGGGCTTCCTGCCAGTGGTCTTTATGTACCTGTACGTGAAGTACGGTATTAAGCCGCCGGAGCACATACCGACAGGCCCAACAATCATTGACAAGAGCTTGCTGAGCTTAGTGCAGAAGCAGATTCAGCAGACAGGTGGCGCGTAAGGCGCGCCCAACATTTAAGGGGTAAAGCAGATAAAGAATTTTTTACTTCCCATGAAAACTCAAACCCAACGTGCTAGGGTAGAGTCACCTTCCTTAACCTAGGTGGCGTGGGGTTAAGCGCGTTGAGTGGTGGTGGTGGGTGTGAGTAAGGGTAGGCGCTTGCTTAGGCAGAGAGAGCTAGGCGTAATAATATCGATAATCGTTATGGGAATAGTCTTTGGTATGCTGAACCATAAGTTCTTCTCTCCAGCATCCTTCGCCAGCATGGTGTCCATGGCAGCCGAGCTAGGTATTGTCGCCGTAGGTATAGCGTTCCTAATGATCTCAGGGGAGTTCGACCTATCTGTTGGCTCAGTGTATGCTGCGTCATCAATGCTGGCAGCATGGTTGATCAACATCGGCGTACCCTTCCCCCTAGCTTTCCTAGCTGCATTAGGGTTGGCGGCATGCGTTGGCTTAGTTAACGCGTTGATAACCATTAAGGGAGGGATACCTTCATTCATAACGACGCTAGGCACGATGTGGTTCATACGCGGCGTCATCCTAGCCATCACTGGCGGGTTCCCCGTAGTTCTCTCTCACTACCCCACCGGCCTAAACATCCTAGCGGCCCCAATATATGGTGACTTCAGGGTCTCTGGGCTATGGTTCGTCATATTCGTGGCGATATTTCAGTATATGCTGATGTGGACAGCATACGGTAACTGGGTTCAAGCAGTTGGTGGGGCCCCAGGCACCGCTAGGGCCTTAGGTATAAGCGTCTCCAAGGTAAAAACAATTAATTTCGTGTTAAGCTCAGTCATGGCGGCAATCTCAGGCATGATAGCGTTAGCTAGGTTCAGCATAGTGGAGCCTGTGGCTGGGCAGGGACTGGAGCTTGAGGCGATAGCCTCAGCAGTGATCGGTGGGTGCGCGTTGACGGGTGGTGTGGGCACGATAGTAGGTGCGGCTCTGGGAGCCTTCACAGTTGGTGAGATCAGGGTCGGCCTAATACTGGCTGGCGCGCCAGCATATTGGTATATTGGCTTCATAGGAGTACTACTCATAGTGGCTGGCATAATAAACTTAAGGCTCATTAAAAGGGTGTGAGCCATGAGTGCCGATCAGCCCCTCCTCAAGCTCGTGGGGATCACTAAAAGGTTCGGGCCCGTTGTGGCTCTAAACAATGTGGACTTCCACGTAGGTTACGGTGAGGTGGTGGGGCTCGTAGGGGATAACGGTGCGGGGAAGTCGACGCTCGCGAAGATTATAGTTGGCTATTATCGCCCGGATAAGGGAATGATATACTTTGAGGGCAGGGAAGTTAAGTTTAAGTCACCGGCGGATGCTAGGCGCGTAGGCATCGAGATAGTGTACCAGGACATGGCCCTAGTCCCGTATATGAGTATTTACAGGAACCTCTTCCTAAACCGTGAGGTCGTGAAGCGGGTTGGCCC
>JAMOOZ010000362.1 GCA_027064885.1 Desulfurococcales archaeon | reverse complement strand
ACATCAGCAATAATGTGGTGACGATATACACGTATGGGCAGGTTAACATGCTCATAGCTGAGTACCTGGCACAGATCGGTAACATCAGTGAGGAAGTGATCATTAATGTTACGATCCACCCGCAAGGATCTGCCTCAGTGTTCCTCCCGCAAGGTACAGCCTTAACATACGTTACCGGAGATCCTGACATAAACTTCATGAATGGAAGCATAGTGCTCCTATTTAACAAGCCCGGAACATACCTGATAGAATATGCAGTAATACCGCCAACACAGAGCACAGCAATATCGTCAGGTACATCATCAGCTACAGTCATAACTACTAGTGGTTCGCTATCAACCTCAACAACGCAGGTAACCACGCAGTCCACTAGTACGCACTTATCCGAAAATCACTTATCGTCAACAACAAGCTCTAACACTAAGTCATTTCCTGAACAATTAGACCAAAACCTACCCTTCATGGGCCTCGTAGCCATAGCCGTAGCCATAGTAGCATTCTTACTAATTAAGTCACTACGTAAGCGTCCAACAATTACGGAACCTGAAGTTACATCAGGACTGGATGATAGGGATATAGCTATACTTTCTGCATTAGTTGGAGGTGAGCTCTCCCTATCCGATCTTGCTAGGAAGGTCGGACTCAATAAGTCCGTTGTATGGAGAAGAGTTAACAGAATGATGAGGGAGGGATATCTAGAACGTAGGGTAGTCAAGGGGAAGACGATGTATAGGCTTACGGAGAAAGGATTACGTGCAATAAGCAACGAACGTTAAGAACGTAAAACCCTAGTCTAAGAGCTCAACAATGATTTTAGACGCCATCCCCCTTCCTAAGACAATGGATACTCCTCTCACCTTAACGACTACCGGCCCGCCTCCGCTGGACTCGACCTCAACTATGCTGCCCGGGGTCAATCCCATCTCATATAATCTTTGAGTAAGGCCTAGCCCTCCAGCTATGCGTACTACTTTACACCTGCATCCTGGGGGTGCACTTGCTAAGGGTACCCTTCTCGAAATCATCGCAACTTACCTCTTCAGCACCGATAGTTCTAGCATCCTTTAGGCTTAAAATCAATTTCCTGCCTCCCTCAACACGGAGGACGAGACCACGGCTACCTTTACTCTCAACCTTAACCCTACAACATATGAAACAACCCGCCTCCTTCAGTTTCTCAATTATCTTAGCAAGCTCCTCTACAACACAGACGATCATGTAGCACTTGCCTGGCTCTGCCTTATCCAAGGTGAGAACAGGCGGAGGATAACGTGGATCTATGGAGTACCCGTATATGCATGTCTCAGGACGCCCCATTTTCTCATATATCGCGTCTACTATCTCCTGAGGTAAGTGTTCCATCTTATGTGCAAGTTCGTGTGCTTTGTACGCATCAAAGCCTAGGAAGTCATAGAGGAATATCTCGAGTATCCTGTGGTTCCTTATGACCCTCATGGCTATCTCTCTGCCCTTAGGTGTGAGCTTCACTCCCCTGTACCGGTGGACCGTCACATAGCCATGTCTCTGAAGGTGACGTAGCACCTTAGATACCGTACCGTCCCGCACTCCCAGCTCTCTAGCTATCTGCGATGTTCGCGCCTCCCCATAAAGTGTTTCTAACTTATATATCGTAGCGAGATAATCCTCTAAGGGTTCTTTGAATTTTTCCTCCGTCTAGATCACCTAACATATGAAATTAAAATGCGGCTTAAAATGTTTCACGTTCCTCTGAGAGTTTACATCCACGTTAAATAGTGTTAATTATCATGTGGTTATTAGCTTACACATGCTCGGCAAAGAACTTCCTGACTAACCCTGCCACAGCTAACACGTCCTCATCTCTTAAACCAGGGTGCATAGGTAACGATAGCACATGTGTTGAGGCCCTTTCGGCATTCGGGCATGATCCTCTAAAGTATTGGCGTAACGCTGGCTGAGCATGAAGAGGCTTAGGATAATGTATGCCTACCTGAACATTATGCTTCCTAAGGTACTCTGAGAGCCTATCCCTATTACCGTGTCCCTCAACCCAGACTGTGAACTGGTGATAAACATGCTTTGCCCACTGCTTCTCTACTGGTAAGCGTAGGAATTCAACATTGCTTAGCTCGTCCCTGTAGAGCTTCGCGATCTCACGGCGTCTGGAATTCATCCGGTCAAGCTTCCTTAGCTGCTGGAGGCCTATTGCTGCTTGAATGTTAGTTATTCGGAAGTTCCATCCTATCATCTCATGATGATAACGCTTTGTCTGACCATGATTACGGTAAAGTCTGACAAAGTCGGCTATGTCTTTTAACTTAGTGGAAACGGCACCCCCTTCACCCATAGTTAAGTTCTTAGTCGCGTAGAAGCTAAAGGCACCAACATCGCCTATACTTCCGGTCTTTAGCCCGCGGTATTCCGCACCATGTGACTGTGCGCAATCCTCTATAACATGCAACCCATGCTCCCTCGCTATCTGTAAGATCTCATCCATCTTTGCTGGGTGACCATATAGGTGCACGACGATTACAGCTTTGGTCTTGTCGGTGATGAGCTTCTCTACGGACGCAGGATCCAGGGTGTAGGTCTCGAGGTCTATATCTGCGAACACAGGAGTTGCGCCAGCAAGCACCACAGTTGATGCTGTAGCAAAGAACGTGAAATCCGGCACGATAACCTCATCGCCTTCACCAACGCCAAGGGCTTTTAGCGCAACATACAGTGCTACGGTTCCATTCGACACCGTCAGGAGATACGGGACACCCAAGTACTTAGCGAACTCACGCTCAAACTCCTCCGCCACAGAGCCATAGGCAAGCATGCCGCTTTCAATTACCCTAGAAACCGCCCAGATCTCGTCTTCTTCCACGAACGGAGCATTAACTTTGACTAACCTCATAACTTAACCTCCTCGAGAAGGTAGGGTTTAAGGTAAAATCAGTTCTGTACCCTCGTCGACGCAATTGTAACCCTAACCACCAGGTCAGTGGGCTAATGATGGCTGTGAACAAGAAGCGTTGGGGTAGTACTTCAGTAGGTACGTGCACACCTTACGAACAGCTTCAAGAACCGTGGTTTTTGGCACACCTGGCGCGCCATAAGCTACGATATCAACACAGTTCGTTTTTCCGGTTCTTATCGCTGCTAGGGCGCTATCCCTGTAGGGATATAAGTGAAGTATGTTCCCATTAGCATCCGAGAGTACGACTTCCCTCCCGCTAAGTTTTCTCTCCCTACCTCCAAAATCAACGAAAACCTCACCTCTCCTTGCCCGCCTTAAGGTTAGAGGCTCCTTGACTAGGTCGTGATCGAATATGCTTATAGGGACTATGCTTTCAGCGGATGCCATGTTACAAGAGTCAACTACGCTGTTGATAGAGGGAAACGGGCGTCCTCGGAGAACCCTACGAATTAACGCCTCACTAGAGGGCCTAACCTTAGTTGGGTCTATCCCTAACCTCCACATTATGTCCCTATACGCCCTAACTAGCGGGTGATTCTTGAGTGTTTGAATGTCATAGGAAGATCTGAGCTTAGATATTAATTCATTAATATCCGTAGCTACGTCAGGCCTTCTTTCCTCGGCGAACACGCCATCACATGAAGCGTAAGCTAGGAATATCCCCAAGGATCTAACATCCGCACTTATTATCGCCTGGTGCACCTTTCTCAAAGTTTCTCCCCTGTATGTTCATCGATAAAGTAGTCTATGAATTAAAGAAATTAACGTAAACAAAATATATTTTATCCTGATAAACAATCAACTACGGGTGTGGAGATAATGAAGTTTAGACTAGGCTTAATGACAAGGCCGGCAGGTGGTGCGTACGACGTCATAATAGTTGGTGGCGGACCGGCTGGACTATCGGCGGCACTATACTCAAAGAGATTTGGCCTCAACACGGCAGTCATAACAGAGAAGATAGGTGGTTCACTCACTGAGGCAGGACTAATCGACGACTACATAGGCATACCGGAGATCATGGGACCAGACCTTGCACGGAAGTTTGAGGAGCACGTACGTAAGTACAACGTCCCAATGATCCTCGACAAGGTGGAGAAAGTAACGAAGGAAGGCAATACATTTAAGGTAACCACGCGGACCGGAACAGAATTCACTGCTAAGGCCGTGATAATAGCTGTGGGAAGCAAGAGGAAGAAACTGGGTGTCCCGGGCGAGGAAGGGTTTCGGGGAAGAGGCGTGACTTACTGTGCTCCTTGCGATGCCCCTCTCTTCAAGGATAAGGTGACGGCAGTAGTTGGTGGCGGGAACGCAGCACTTCAAGCGGCGCTTCTCCTTGCCGAGTACTCACCTAGAGTCTACCTAATACACAGAAGGGATGAATTCAGAGCATTCAAAGCCTATGTTGACCTAATAAAGAGAAATGACCGCATAGAACCAGTACTGAATACTGTTGTCGTGAAGATAGGAGGGGATAAGACCGTTAAGTGGATTGAGGTAAAGAACGTGAAAACAGGCGAGACTAGCAAGATAGAGGTGGAAGGCGTGGTAATAGAGGTTGGCTCGGCCCCGCCGAAAGAGTTCTTCGAGGCAATCGGCCTTAAGACGGACGGGAAGGGCTTCGTCGAGGTGGGGCCGGGACAAGAAACAAACATACCTGGCGTGTTCGCCGCAGGAGACTGCACGACCGGTCCACATAAGAAGAAATTCGACCAGGTAGTAACCGCAGCTGCTGAGGGTGCCGTGGCGGCCCTCTCAGCCTACGAATACATTCTAAATCTAGGGAAGCAGTAATTCATCGAGAAGAACGTTTTTCCGTATTCAACCTCCTAGGTCCCTCTACCTCGGTTACTCTTCCATCAGGACACCCGACATACACTAGTGTAGCCTCCTTAAGGAATAGTCCGGTCTCAACAACACCAACAATACTATGGAGTATAGAATCCATCTCTGCAGGGTCGATCCATTCCGGGATCTCCACATCTATGATTGCCCCGAAGTTATCGGTGATGACCGGGCCTTTCTTCCCTGAACCCTCCCTAATCCTGGCTTCGAATCCCAGATCCCTTAACGCCCTTAAAACCATGGACACGGCCCTCGGGACAACCTCGACTGGCACGGGCCACCTCTCTCCTAACCTGCTCACTAACTTAGCATTATCCACAACGAATACCGCAACGTCGGAAT
>JAMOOZ010000361.1 GCA_027064885.1 Desulfurococcales archaeon | reverse complement strand
GTGGGTTTTTGTTTGGGGTAGGGGTACGTCCTGGATGTGGGGTTTGCGCCTTTGGCCCTGAACGGCGCCCACGACCCCGTGCGGAGTGGCTCGCAACCATAGTGAAGCACGGGGCGGAAAACACGACCCGTCCCAGCAAGACCCCACAATAACCTAGAACCAGGAAATGGTAAGAGATATCGATGTTGTGACTGGGGACGCTACCTGCTCTCCCTTCCGAGGCGACACTGTCATCTCGACAGGCGTCCTGCACCACATTAGTGAAGCAGACAAGCTCTTCAAGGAGTTATAGAGAGTTCTCTGAACGGGTTCACCTGCACACGTGTTTGAGTTCTTGTCAGACGCACCATGACCGAAGATCAAGGAGGCTTCGAAGGTTTCGAGTGTGAACCCTTGTTCCTCATGATGGAGGCGGAGATAAATTAAACACTATGGAGGCGCTAATAACCACCAAAGTTAATTTGTGGAACATAAACTCTAGGGTTGGGTTTAGTAAATGGGTAGGGAAAAGGAAGGTAGAGGCAAAGCCGACTACCCAAGCATTATCGCGTCGTTAATACTGGTTGTTATCGCGGCTTCATTATTCACAACTACTTTAACCGCCGTAGCACCGAGGTCCATATACTCTAGGCTCAAGCTGGCTGCGGAGGCAACGCCGAACCCACCGTCCCTTCCAACAGTTATGGTGGAGAAGGACTTCGCATCAAAAATAATTTCTGAGGTTAGGAGTCTCCTCAACTCTCAAGCACTGAATGAGACCGTTAAGGACGAGGCAAGCGCGCTCATCACAATAGCTGAGGAAAGATTGAAGGAAGGTGATACTGGGGGCGCTATGTCTAACTCGCTTAAGGCCTTAGCGGAGGTCACCGCAAGCATTGCAGCGAACAGCTACAGTAAATTAGGTGTTAACAGCACGCTGGAGGAGTACGTGCCTAAATACGCTTTGCTTGCTAAGGAACTCCACACACTGAATGCCTCAGTAACTGCTGAGATGAGAAAGCCGCACAGCATCGGATACATAGCCGATAGTTTAGCATACGCTCAGTACTTCGTGGATTACGCGTGGAGGATACTCAGTGCTGGGAATGAATCCCTTAACACCTTATCTGCTGATAACGGAACCGTTGCCGACGTAATGACTGTTGCTAGGGCGTACGTGCTTGCCAGCAAACTATGTGACTTAGCTAAGGAGTACTTAGCGTCGGAGGATATCGGTAACTCTAAAGTGACTGCTGAGAGAGCCGCACAAATACTTCTTGGGAGGGCTGAGGACGCCATAAGGCGTGTTAAGGATGAGGTACAACCTTACACTATAGGGGCGAGGTTACTTGACTATGCATCATCGCTGACCCTATCGGCCAGTAACGCAATGGCGAGGGGAAGGTACGCGGTAGCGAGCTACTATGCATTACTGGCTGAAGCCTACGCTATAGCGACTGAGAAGCTAAGCAACTCGCTTTACGTTTCCGATTACTTTAACATCACGATCTCGGCCGACGCTGTCCTAATGAAGAGAGCTGATGCGGTACGCGCTTACTCCGCAGCGCTAGCAAATAACTCCACGATTGTCAACGTGATCTTATCCTTGGTTTGGAGCGACATAGCATCTGGTGATAAGGACTTAATGAACTGTGTTAACGCGTTCTGCCTCCGCAAGAAGGAGACACCGCTATCCTCGTATGACCTGGTTCCGTCCTACATATACTATGCCAGGGGAGCAGCGCTCGCGAAGGCAGCGTCCGCTATACTTAATGATGAATAAGGAAAACCTAGCCAGATTTTCAGGTACTTCACTGAAGTTAAATCCCCGTTAATCCTTATTACTTCATGTCCTGCCTTTAGTTGGTGGCATCATGAAGTTAATTTACCTTGTGCTTGACGGTGCGGCCGATAGGTTAGCTGATAAGGTAACATCCTACGAGCAAGCGCGGAAGCCCCTACTCGACTTGCTTGCTAAGGCCGGGAAGTGCGGCATGATGTACACTATTGGTAAGGGTATAGCGCCGGAGTCCGACGGCGCTGTCATGTCAATCCTTGGATACGACCCTCACAAGGAGTACACTGGGAGGGGCCCGATCGAGGCTGTCGGTGCCGGATTAACGCTGAAGGAAGGGTATGAGGTAGCGTTCAGGGCGAACTTCGCGACAGTTGACCCCGCGACCTACAGACTCATCGACAGGAGGGTCGGGAGGTCCCTGAGGACTGAGGAAGCTAAGGAACTAGCTAAGGCCCTTGACGGGATGGAACTAAGCAAGTATGGAGGCTACGCACGCGTAGTAGCTACCGTCGGGCACAGGGCCGTCGTTGTCATCGGGAGCAGGGAAAGGAAGTTAAGTGACAATGTAGAGAACGTTGACCCAGCCTACAGGAAGGTCGGGAAGATCTCGGTTGCGGTTAAGGGCTTCAAGCCCTACATAAGGTGGTGCGAGCCCCTCGACAGAAGCGAGGAAGCTAAAGCAACAGCTGAGCTGGTCAACGAATTCATCAAGAAAGCCATAGAGATCCTAGACAAGCACCCAGTGAATAAAGAGCGTGAAGCGAGGGGCGAGCTGAAAGCGAACGCCATACTGCTTAGAGACGCTGGAGGCGTCATACCTAAGGTAGAGCTAATAAGCAAGCGCTACGGACTCAAGTTCGCGGCAGTAGCCGAAATGCCTGTCGAGATAGGCATAGCCAGGATACTCGGGATGGAAGTAGCTAAGGTACCCCCACCAACCGAGGACAAGAAGTCAGACTACGAAATCAGAGTCAATGCAACCCTGAACCTACTCAAGAAAGCCGATGTAGTCTACGTACACCTCAAAGGCCCGGACGAACCAGGTCATGACGGCAACCGCGGCGGGAAAGTCAAGGCAATAGAAGACATAGACAGGTACTACGTAGCCAGAATACTACCGCTAATAGACCTCGACGAAGTAGCGATACTCATAACCTCAGACCACGCAACACCACCAACCGTGGGAGCACACACCGACGACCCAGTACCCCTAGCACTAATAGCCCCCAACCTAGAACCAGACAAAACAACCAAACTAACAGAAAGAGAATGCTCAGCAAAAGGAGAACTAAGAACAATAGAACACGGATGGGAACTATTACCAAAGGTACTGAAACTCATTAAGGGATAAAAACGAAAGCGTTTTCACAGGTCTTACTGAAATCAAAGTGAATTTGAGCTCACTAGCTTAGTTAGGTTTTCTGCTACGTCCTTAAGTTTCATATGTTTGCTGAGTAGCCTTGCTCCTAGTTCGAGGCCTGTGTTGAATGACTTTAGGTTTTCTTCGGCGTTCCTTAGTTTGCTTATCTCTTTCCTGAGTTCCTCGGTTAGTGCTGGGATTAGGGCCGCTGTTACTCCTAGTGCGACCATGTTGGGGGTTCCTGATTTCACGATTTTTGCTTGTATTACGTTGTTTTGGGGTATTGGTTTGACTAGGTCTTCGTCTGCTATTATGGCTTTTGATGCTAATATCTCGTTTCTTCTCCTGGCTACTCCGGCTTCATGAAGCGCTATTACGAGGTCGTAGCTCTCTGGGTATGGGTTCTCTATTGGTTGCTTTGATAGTACTACGTACGCTACTACGGCGCCTCCCCTTACTTCGGCGCCGTAGCTCTGTAGTTGCGCTACGTAGAGTCCTTTCTTGAAGGCCGCTTTCGCTAGTAGTGTCGCTGCGAGTACTACTCCCTGCCCTCCTCTTCCGGCTATCGCTATCGTGTGTTCTTGTGCCTGCGTCTGGGTGCCTGCTTTCTCAAGCATTCTTGTCTCCCTCCGTGGCTTTCTTTACGTACTCGAAATACCTGTCTAGGTATCCTGGCTTGTCTTCTGCTTTGAGGATCCCTATGCGTCCGTAGGGTGTTTCCGTGTTTGGCCGGCATACCTTCATTAATTCCTTGATCTTCTGTCCCGGTGTTTTTCCTTCGTACCTTACTACGTAGGTTATGCATGGGGCTATCACTTCTATGAAGCGGAAGCCTCTGGAGTACTTGCTTAGTGCTTCCTTGATTGAGTTCTTGAGTTGGTTGAAGTTCGCCACGCACCACCTAGCCACGTAGTTCGCGTTCGTGCGCGCTATTAGCTCCGCTACATCCATCACTGGTTCATACGCGCCGTAGGGTGTGGTGACGGTCCTCATGCCTTCGGGGGTTGTTGGTGAGGCTTGACCTCTAGTCATTCCGTACACTAAGTTGTTGACGAGTATTACTAGGAGGTCCATGTTTCTTCTGGCTGCGTGAACCAAGTGGTTGAAGCCTATTGCGGCTAAGTCACCGTCGCCGCCGATCACGATCACGTTGAGGTTTGGTTTCGCTAGCTTAACGCCGGTCGCTACCGCGACTGCCCTCCCATGGAGGGTGTGTATCGTGTCCGTCTTTATGTGGGGGCTGGGTATCCAGGAGGAGCACCCTATCCCGCTGACGAATACGTAGCCCTTAAGCCTCTCAACCCCTAGCTCCTCGAATGCCTTGAACATGGCGTTCATTACCACACCGTTGAAGCACCCCGGGCAGAAGGGGGTAGGGAGGGCCTCCTCCCTCAAGTACTTACGGCTGAAGTGCTTCCTCAAGCGCCTCACCCCAACACCTTCTGTGCTTTCTCAACAATCTCACAGGCGTAGATCGGGACCCCACCGCCAACCTTATTTATGGGTATGACGATCGTGTCGTTACCCGCCACGATCTTTACGTCATACACTACCTGACCTAGGTTAAGTTCCGGGACGATGACTACCCTAGCGTCCTTAACGTAGGACTTGAGGACATCGTAGTTTATCGGCCATAGGGTCTTGAGCTTAAGTAAGCCCGCACTGAAATTATTGGCCTGCAACCTCCTCACGGCCGCCTTAGCTGGCCTGGACATGGAGCCGTAGGCAACGATGAGTATGTCGGCCTTATCATCCCCGAAGTACTCATACATGAAGACCTTCTCGATATTTCCTAACACCTTCTCCTTTAACCTCTTAACTAGCTTGAAGTGTGTTTCGAAGGAATGCACATCCCTGTATCCCCATTCATCGTGGGTAGATCCCGTGACCAGTAGGTCGTATCCTTCCCCAAGCGGGGGGAGCGGCGGGGGTTTCCTCGGGTCCTCAGAACCGAATGGTGGCTTACCATAGTCCTCCGGACCCCACCCGGGTTCGGGTTCCTTGACCTCATCGGGCATCTCAACCACTTCCCTTCCATGCCCCACGAACTCGTCACTCAGCACCACTACCGGTACCCTTAACCCCCACGCTATTTCAAATGCCTTGATCGTTAAGTCGTAAGCTTCCTGAGGGCTTGAGGGAGTTAACGCCACTACGACCTGATCCCCGTGACGCCCCCACCTAGCCTGCATGACGTCGCCTTGAGCCGCCTTAGTTGCTTGACCGGTCCCGGGCCCAGCACGCATCACATTAACAATAACTATCGGGGCCTCAACCATGACCGCGTACCCTAGTCCCTCCTGCATCAGCGAGAATCCGGGGCCGGAGGTTGCGGTCATTGACTTAACCCCCGCTAACGCAGCCCCAACAACCATGTTAATAGCCGCTAACTCATCCTCTGACTGAATGAACATCCCTCCCTTCCTAGGCAATTCGCGGGCTAGGTAATGCATGATCTCGGATGAGGGCGTGATCGGGTAGCCAGCATAGAACTTTAGGCCAGCGTCTAACGCCGCCTTAGCGACGGCTTCATTACCGCTTAGGAACTCAGCCCTCACCCATCATCACCTCCCTCACCGCACATGACGGTTATCGCGAAGTCAGGGCAGTAGAACATACATGTTCTGCAGCCGATACATTCCCCCTTAAGTACTGGGTACCTGTACCCGCTAGGACCTATGTCAGAACTAAGTTCAAGGGCATTCTTCGGGCAAACCGTGACGCATATGCCACATCCTTTGCAGAGGTTCCGGTCTACCTCAACAGAACATGTACTCAAGTTCGGGCCCCAACCATAGAGTACGTGCGGACAAATAAATTAGTACTCAAATAGCGGTAAAAAATCACTGCCTCACCGTTGCTTACTCCTCACCTTCCCTAATAACCTCGATGCCCAGAATGTCAAGGTCACCGTTGACTAGGGCCTTGAAGGGTAGTGCGAAATCTATTCTTTTCTTCCTTATGTACGCCATTGAGTCGTAGTCTACAACACCGTCTTCCTCCGAGCCCACAAGCACCGCCTTAACAACGTACGCTTTCTCGCCTAGACCCCCAGATAGCTCTGGGTCCGGCATGAAGGACAGGATCACTACGTCGTAGGTTAACTCCTTCCTGGGCTTCACGAAGCCTCCTAGCATTACTTCCATTAGCTTCGATTTCAGGGACTCAAGCAGCTCGGGCACAACTATCATCACTAACCCCCACCTAATAGAGGAGTATATCGACCTTAATCTGCCTTCCATTAGACGTTAATTCCCGAGACACGAAAACTATGGTTGAGGGCTGAGCACTTTGAAGGCAGCACTGCTTAAGGGACCCGGCACCATTGAGGTTTCAGACGTACCGATACCGAACCCTCCTCCAGGCTGGGTAAGGATTAAAGTCATCAGGGCCGGCATCTGCGGCACTGATAAGGCATTCTTCCGCGGGACCTACAGGCCAGGCAAGCTACCCATAGTGCCGGGACACGAGTTCGCAGGAATCATTGACTCGGTTGGTGAGAACGTTGATGAGGGGATAATAGGTGCTAGGGTCACGTCCGAGATCAACGTGTCCTGCGGTATGTGCTGGTTCTGCATGAACGGAATGCGAACCCACTGCCCCTATAGGAAGGTCTTAGGAATAACGATCGATGGCGGAATGGCTGAGTACGTAATCACGCCAGTAAAGAACATCCACATCATTGACGGGTTAACGTACCAGCAAGCATGCTTTGTCGAGCCACTAGCAGCTGTTCTGGAGATGATTAAGTTAGCGCCCCCACCACCAAACGGGAGAGTAGCTATCTTAGGCTTAGGCACCATAGGCTTGCTCGCACTGCAAGTGCTGAGGCTTCACGCACCCCGCCTACTCGTTGCGGTGGCGAGGAGTGAGTCACCTAAATTTAAGCTCGCTAAGTCCTTAGGAGCCGACCTGACAGCCAATCCTGAGGAGGCCCTAGAAATAGCTAGGACAGGTACTCCGGAGGGCGCGGGCTTCGACTACGTCGTTGAGGCGACAGGGTCTCCGGAGGGCCTTAACCTAGCGTTAAGGATTGTCAGGCCTCGTGGAGTGATTGCTGGTAAGTCAACACATGGTGAGGAGGTCCCCTTAGACTACACGTCGTTAGTTGTTAAGGAGGTGAGCCTAGTTGGTTCAAGGTGCGGCCCCTTCCCACCGGCTATTCGACTTATTCGGGAGGGGTTAGTAAGGGTAGACCCGCTTGTCACGTCTACCTATGAATTAAGGGATGTACGTGATGCTTTTGAGGCCTCATTTGGGAGGGAGGAAATTAAGGTTCAGGTGAAGATATCGAAGGACTAGGAAGTAAGTCGCTAATCCATAGCATTCATTCAATAATCCTGTATTTCTTGTAGTCCTTAGCCAGCATGTCCTTCACTAACTTAGCTCTTCTTTCCCTCTGCGACTCCTCATTCTCCCCTGCCTTAGCCTCTATCTCGGCCACTACGTTCTCTTTGCCTCCAAGCCTCTCCAGTATTTTGGAGTCGTACCATATCTTCACTCTCTTCAGTTCCTTAGCGGCGACTGTAACCACCCTACCCACGTTGACCGCATCCATGAGGGATTCCTCCCTATCTAAGGCGTTCCCTAGTCCCTCGTAGTATGCTAGCGCCCATGGGGGGACGTGTACGCCCATGGAGTTAAGTACTACCATGAGGTAAGCTATGGTCATTACTGCCCCGGCCTCAGCTCCTGCCGCTATGAAGCCCGCTACCTTCCCCTCTAGCCATGACCTGCCCTCCACTAGTATCATGTTCTCGAAGACAGTTAGCTTATCGATGAAGTTCTTTAAGTGACCTGAGGGCCCGTACCAGTACACGGGTGTTGCTATTACTAAGCCGTCGCTCTCCAGTACATTCCTAAGTACCGTCCATGCGTCATCACACTCCATGCAGGGAGGTCTGCACGCGTTCTGCTCATCGCTTAAGCAGGCCTCACACGGCTTTATTTCGTAGTCGTAGAGGTTCAGGAGCTCTGTCTTGGCTCCTTCCGCCTCAGCGCCTTTTAGGGCGGCTTCAAGCAACTTATACGTGTTGCCGTACTTCCTAGGGGAGGCGTTTATCCCGAGCACCTTAATTCTTCCCGAACCCATCCCGACTCACCTGTTAATGATTTAGGGCGATATTATTAGCGATGCTGTTCAGAACTAAGCTCGCGGCGTCCTAAACCTCTTAAGAGCCTTGACCAGGAAACGTAGAGCCCCTCAACCTCAGCAAGTAGCCTCCTAACCACGCCTTCCTCAACGTCCGCGCCTCTCGCTAACTCTGATGATACCCTAAGCAACATGCCTAGTACTGAAGCATTAGTTGAGCCTAGCTCATCCCGAACACTATCCAAGCACTTGCTCAAGTCACCATGCAGTTCCTCGCAAATCTCACGTGTGACCACCCCTAAGCGAATTATCGCGTACCTCTCAGCCATAGGTACGGCGACCCTACAGTCCCCTTTGAGGAGCATGAGCGTGTGCGACACGAGCTCCCCGAACACGGCCATTGTGTCCGCTAGGTCCTTTCCCTGCATGACCACGGAACCACTATAATAGTTGTAGGGCGGAAGTAATATGGGTGGTGAGTTTGGGGCTCGATGACATAGTTAATGCCGTTAAGGAAGGACTCAGGAGAGCGGGCGCTGAAAAGGTCGCGGTAAGTCGTGGTGGCGGGTGCGTGATCGTTGAGGCACCGATCGGTGGTGACGTGATTGTTGCTTCAGTTACTCAAGGGTCTGTCAACGGGTTCTACGTGGTTAAGCTCGTCCCCGCATCTAAGGCGGCTGAGGCCGGGTTAACCTGCATTGGGCTGGAGTACACTCCTTACGGTCTATTCATAGTGAGTAACGACCTTAACGAGATAACAGAAAAAGTCGCGGTTAAGACCATTAAGCTCCTTAAGTGGGTCAGCACTTAACCTCCTTATCCTCGGCTGTGGGTTTGAGCGGTATCATGCAGAGGAATGAGAGATTAGTTGGGCCGGTATTAACGTATTCGTGTTCAACATTGGGCGGGATGAATATGAAGTATCCCTTACTAACATCATACCATTTGCTCCCGACCCTTACGCGTCCCTCACCCTCAAGCACGAAGATCTCGTGCTCCCATGGATGCCTGTGGGGGTTTATCTTAGCGTTAGGCTCAAGTTCGAATAACCTCATAGCGAACGCCCTGGCGCCGTCTTCGTCCTTAATTAACCACCTTACGGTTGTCCCGATACCCATATTGCTTGGTACGGGCTCGGCCTCCACTAAGCTGTAGTGCGCGACGATCTCGCCACACAGGCCCTTGGGTTTAGGGTTGCTCATCTTATGGGTCACCTCCCGTAATTTCGTTGTGAGTAAAAATAATTGTGGTGCCTGCCCAACACCTAGATCCTTATCTTAAGTGTCTTCCGAACCTCATCAATTAGGAGCACGGGAACAGCGGTCAACAGTGCCGCAGCCAGTAACCAGGGTGGTAACGGGACTGCCGCGAAGAGGTCCCGCACGCCCGGCGTGTAAACGACAAAGAGTTGAAGGCCAACCGATGCTAGGAGTGCCGGTAGTAGCCACTTGTTAAATGGCCTGTACCAGAAGTGCTTTGTTTCAGATCTTGAGGACAGGGCTCGGCCGAACTCGCTGAACGCTATTGCCGTGAAGACTAGGGTTCTTGCCTCAGCCAGTCCAATACCGCTTAGTATGGAATTGAATAATATTAGGTTCACGGCACCTATTGTTGCACCGAGGATCGTAAAGTAAGCTATCTTCCTGTTAGTTATGAATGAACTTTCCCTTTTCCTAGGCGGTCTCTGCATGATGTCTGGCTCGGCAGGCTCGACGCTTAAGGCTAGGGCTGGTAGTGAGTCGGTGGTGACGTTTATCCATAGTAGTTGCGGGGCATCCAGCGGCGGTGGTAGGCCTGCTAGTTCAGCCATGAATATTGTTGCGACCTCACCTATGTTGGCTGGGAGTAAGTAGTTGATCGGCTTCTTTAAGTTCTCGTATATTACCCTGCCCTCCTTAACCGCCTCCACGATCGTGACGAAGTTGTCGTCCTTGAGAATTAACTTGGCGACTTCCTTAGCGACGTCCGTGCCCCTTATCCCCATAGCTATGCCTATGTCTGCTTCCTTCAACGCCGGGGCGTCGTTGACGCCGTCACCAGTCATCGCAACCACGTGTCCCCTAGCCCTCAACGCGTTGACTATCCGGCGTTTATGCTCAGGCGTTACCCTAGCGAACACAACGACATCGTCAACTATCTCCTTAAGCTCGTCATCGCTTATTGAGTCAAGTTCCTTACCATCAATTACGGATCTCTCGCCGCTTACGTCTAAACCTATCATTTCCGCGATGGCTTTGGCCGTAAGTCTGTGGTCGCCCGTAATCATGATCACCTTTATCCCTGCTTTCCTCACTTCCTCTACAGCTTCCTTCACACCCTCTCGTGGCGGGTCAATAATGCCTAACACAGCCATGAAAGTCATTTCCCTTTCAATGAACCTAACGTCATCGGGCGGTTCCTCACTCATTATCCTGTACGCAACACCATACGTCCTGTAACCCTTACTGGCTATCGACGCTATGTAATCAAGTATCGACTTTCTTAATTCTGGCGTTAAGGGCTTCACACCGTCCTCGGTCACGACGCTGCTCGAAATATCGAGAAGCATTTCTGGCGCGCCCGAAGATATGATCAAGTACGAGCCGTTGGTTGCGTGTACCGTCGTTTTACGCTTCCGGAAACGATCGAAGGGGTATGTCCTCACAAGCTCCCGTTTGATCTTACTGGCCGTGTCGATACCGAGAACCTTCATAGCGAATACTAATGCCGCGCCTTCCGTGGGTGACCCTCTGACGCGCCATGAATTACCTTCGTGAATAATATCAACATCTCCTTGAATATGCTTGACGAGCATCTCAGCTAATTCCTTAAGCCTATGACCCTCAACCCCCTTCCCGCTCTTCGGGATGACCTTACCTACGGGTTCGTACCCCGTGCCCTCAACAATGTATTCTTGCCCACCATACCACGCTAGCTTAACGGTCATCTCGCCTTTAGTTATGGTGCCTGTCTTGTCGGACGCTATGACGTCGCACGCGCCCAATGTTTCTATGGCGCCTAACTCCCTGACTATCACGTTCTTCTTCGACATCCTGTAAGCGCCTATGGCTAGAACGGATGTAGCTACTGCTGGTAAGCCTTCAGGTATGGCCGCCACGGCCAGTGCTATAGCTAGTAAAAGGGCGTTTATCGGGTTTATGTGCGTAACGTACACCGATGAGATGAAGACGAAAGCACTTATCGCCAGTATTATTATGCCTAGCCTCTTACCTAGCTTATCAAGTTCCTCCTCAAGCAGGGTCTTCCTTTCCTCCACCTTGCTAAGGGACTCGGCAATCTTCCCTAGCTCAGTCCTCATCCCTGTAGCCACTACTACAGCAATCGCCTTACCTGAGACTGCGTGAGTGCCCATGAACAGCATGTTGACGCGGTCGGAGACAGGGGTGTTGGGTTCTAGAATGACGTTCGGGTTCTTACGGACGGGTTCTGACTCACCGGTAAGGGGGGACTCATCTACCAAGAGTTCCTCAGCGCTTATCAGCCTAGCGTCCGCCGGTACCCTGTCACCTTCACCAATGACTATAATGTCGCCGGGCACCACCTCGTGGGCGGGTATTTCCTTAATTCGGCCACCACGGATCACCTTAGCGTAGGGGGTAGCCATCCTCTTCAAGGCCTCAACGGCTTTCTCCGCTCGAAACTCCTGGAGGAAGCCAGCAACACCCATTATCATCACTATGAGCAGTATCGCTGCCGCATCAACCACCTCCCCAAGAAACCACGCCACTACCGCAGACAGGATGAGTATTAGGATGAGGAAATTCGTGAACTGCTTGACAAATATCATGATGGGTGACTTCTTCTTACTCACCAACTCGTTAGGACCATATTCCTCCAGACGCCTCCTAGCCTCGTCCTCATCAAGCCCCTCCTCCCTCGTCCTAAGCTTCCTTAGCACTTCATCGACACTCAGTGAATGCCAGTCCATCACCGACCCGCACTAACTACCCTCGAGGCATTAAATTAGTTATTTTCCTCACGCCGGGTTGCTCTTACGCATGTAAGGCTTCCTTTATATTCCCTGCGGGAGAGTGGTTAGGGGGTACGTGGTGGCTAGGATTAAAGGCGTTAATGAAGCGGAAATCACCCGCATCATAGTCCGTGAATCTCTTCGTGAGTGGGAAGAACTCAGCAATGTGGACGTCGTAGTAGTTGGGGCCGGACCGTCAGGTCTGACAGCCGCTAAGTACTTGGCTGAAGGAGGCCTTAAGACCCTCGTCGTTGAGCGTAGGCTAAGCTTCGGTGGAGGTATGGGAGGTGGTGGTAACCTTCTCCACAAGATAGTTGTTGAGTATCCAGCGAATGAAGTACTTGACGCCTTCAACGTGAAGTACTATGAGGTTAGTGAGGGTGTTTACGTCACTTCAACAGCAGAGCTAATGGCGAAGCTTGCTGCTGGGGCCGTGGATGCTGGTGCTAAGATAATCTTCGGCCTCACCCTCGAGGACCTGATCTTCAGGTATGACCCATTACGCGTTGCTGGAGCGGTCGTCATATGGTCGGCAATACCGCTCGCTGGCCTACACGTTGACCCGCTCTTCATCGAGTCTAAGGCAGTGATCGACGCCACCGGCCATGACGCTGAAGTACTTAGTGTCGCGGCCACCAAGATACCGGGCCTACTGCAGAAGCCTAAGGGAGGGATGTCCGCCCACGCCGTCATGGGTGAGGAGAAGGTCGTAGAACTCACTGGTAAGGTGGCACCTGGCCTCTACGCTACCGGCATAGCTGTGTCGAGTTACTACGGAACCCCTAGGATGGGGCCTATATTCGGGGGCATGCTGCTCTCAGGCAGGAAAGTGGCTAAGGAAGTCTTAAAGGACCTGAAAGGTTAAGGAGCTCCGTATTAATGCAAAACTATTTTTCAGTAGGCTTAAAACGATTGAGGGATTCCACTTTGACTGGAAAGTATGATGTCATAGTAATTGGTGGGGGGCCAGCCGGTTATGTGGCGGCCTCCCGCCTGATCAGAGAGGGGAAGAAAGTCGCGCTCGTGGAGAAGAGATTCTTAGGCGGTGAATGCACTAACTGGGGATGCATACCTTCCAAAGCGCTTATTGAGGCGTCTCATGTCCCGGTACTTCTGAAGGCTTCAAGGCAGGCGGGAATAAAGGCGTCGGTGCAGGAAGTAAGTAGCGCAAGAATAATGTCTTGGGTTAGGAGGGTGAGGACCAGGTCTAGGGCGGGTATAGCGCAACTTCTTAGTGAGGCTAAGGTCTTTGAAGGAGTGGGCCTAATTTCCGGCCCTAAGGAGGTTAAGGTGAAGGCTGGCGATACTTCCGCCGTGACGTTGGAGGGCGAGAACATTATTGTAGCTACGGGCTCGGACCCCGCTTCCATACCTGGCTTCCAGTTTGATGGTGAACGCATACTCAGCAACCGCGATTTCTTCGAGTTGAAGGAGCTTCCGAATACCATGGCTGTGATAGGTGCTGGCGCCATAGGGTCGGAGATGGCCGCAGCGCTAGCTAGGCTTGGAGTCAAAGTTCACCTTATCGAGATCATGGATAGGGTGTTACCGACCTACGACGCTGAGGTAGGAACTATAGTCTCCAAGTACTTAAGGAGGATTGGCGTTGACATACACGTATCCACTATGGCGAAGAACTTAGGGAAGGGTGAGGACGGCGTTAAGTTAAGGTTAGTGCCGCGGAACGGAGATGAGGCACGCGAAATCACCGTGGAGAAGGTACTCATAGCGGCTGGCCGAAGATACGCAACACAGGGCATAGGTCTTGAGGAGGTCGGAGTAACGCTCGGTGAGAGGGGTGTAGTGATAGTTAATGAGGACCTCCGCACCTCGGTTCCCACGATCCTTGCTGCGGGCGACGTGACCGGGCCACCACTATTAGCTCATAAGGCTTACAGGGAAGGACTCATAGTGGCTGAGACCATAGTTCACGGCTCATCAACAATTCCGCGCGGCCCTATCCCCTCAGTGATCTTCACCACACCTGAGGTAGCTAGTGTCGGGTTGACTGAGAAGCGGGCGCGTTCCGCAGGTCTTAAGGCGAGGAGCGTTAAGTATAGCTACACAGCCATTTCAAGAGATTACACCGTGCTTGAGAGAACCCCTGAGGGGTTTGCTAAGGTCGTTATTGAGGAGGGAAGTAATAAAATCCTAGGCGCCTTAATAGTTGGTAATGGTGCTTCAGAATTAATACATATACTTACGCTGGCAGTGACGTTGAGGGCGCGCGTGGATGAGTTGGCGAAGATGGTGTGTGCTCACCCAACATACTCTGAGGTAGTATGTGAGTTAGCCCATAAAGCGATGGGTAAGCCCGTACACGGCGGCTGAACCTTGGCAGATAAGCGGGAAAAGAAGCTAACGCATTACATTCTTTCGGAGCGCTTCGATCGCCCTAACTCACCATAATTGCCCTCACACGAGTTCCGGAACCTTATTAAACACCTCTCTTCCCGATGCCGTCACCAGTACCATGTTCTCTATCCTAATCCCGTACCTGCCATGCACATAGACCCCAGGCTCTATAGTCACTATCATACCTGGCTTCAATTCCTCGTTAATACCCTGCGCTAGACGTGGAGGTTCATGCACCTCAATGCCGACGCCGTGCCCTAATGCATGTATGAAGTACTTTAACAGACTGTTCCTCTTAAGAACTTTCCTAGCAACAGCATCAACGTCACTGACCTTCGCTCCCGGCACTACGGCATCCGTTGCTTCATCGACAGCTTCCTTAACCGCCTCCAACGCCTTCCTTAACTCCTCATCAGGTTGCCCAATGACAGGGGTTCTAGTCATGTCTGAGCAGTACCCGCTGAACTTAGCTCCAAAATCCATGACTATCGCCTCACCATCACCTAACTGGCGAGTTGAGGGGACTGCGTGCGGGTACGCGGCATTAGGTCCAGACGCAACTATCGTTTCGAATGCATACCCGTCAGCACCTAGGAAACGCATCGTCCCTTCCAGCAATGCTGCGACCTCATACTCCTTCATCCCAGGTTTAAGCTCATTTAAGGTCTTCCTGAATGCTTCCTCACTAATCCTCAGGGCCTCCCTCATGGCAGAAATCTCCGAGGGCTCCTTTACCGCACGCATCTCCATGACATCCCTACTAACATCAATTACCTCAACATCGCTCCCTAATCTCTTAGCGACTTCGTATGCCATCGACGTAACCGTTCCGACATCAAGCCCCACACGTTTAGCATTAACGGACCTTAACTGTGTCACCACCCATTCACTAGGTCTTATAGTAACGGGCTTCGTCTCTATCGCAGGTAACTCGTACCTTGCGTAGGGTATAACCTCAACATCCTTGATTGTGTCGGATACTCTCCAGTAATCGAGGGCTGGAGTCAGGAGTTTTGGTTGCCACCCACGTATAACGAAGAGGTACGTGCCAGCTGGTCTCGGTAGGGAAGTGAAGTAGAAGACATTAGCGTCCTGCGTTACCAACATAGCGTCTAGGTTCTTGGTTTCCATTAGATCAAGAATCTTCTTTAGCCTCAAGGACTATGCACCAGGTAATGTTTCCTCCCCCGGTATTTAAGGGAAGCTTACCTGAGGGTGAACTCTCTCATTCCCTCCCTAGCCAGTTCCTTTGCCTCATTATAGTCCATGAATATCGACGCTAACTTGAGGATGTTCTCTAGCGTGGGTTCCCTCCTAACCTTCCTAGCGATCCCTCTGAGGTGAGGGTACCTCCTCACAGTTGGTTTGAGTATTTCCTCTAGTAACCTCCTACCATCTGAGTTGAGCACGCAGTCCTTACTGAAGTACTTGCCGAAACCTAGTAGCATCTTAGCTATTAGGGATCGCATCCATTCCTTAAACCTTGCTTCATCAATGTTCTCATCCCTCACTAAGGAGGACCCGAACATAAACTTAGCTTACGTTAATAATTAAGTTCTCGATGATTGAGGTAAGGGAAGGGTAATTTAGTGCTTCGACCCAGATTGAGGCACTAATGTATTCTTAAAAGAAATGGGCTTGCGTTTGAAGATTTTCAGTACTTGGACTTTACCCTTTCTAGGAACTCATCGATGAGTTCCTTAATCGACGGTCCTTCGAGGACTTTAAGTTCCCATCGAACACGCACTACGGGCTTATCTATCTTGATTAGCCTCGTTATGTCTGCTGGCGTGCCCAATATCACTGCGTCCGCCGGCACGTTCTTTATGGTCTCCTCAAGGTCTCTCAGCTGTTCAGGCGTGTATCCCGTTGATGGGAGAACCTCCCTCATGTGTGGGTAGAGTTCGTAGAGTTGCTTAATCACACCCACGGCGTGGGGTCTCGGGTCTATGATCTCGGCAGCACCGTACTTCTTAGCGGCTACGTAGCCAGCTCCGTAGGGTAGGCCACCATGAGTTACTGAGGGTGAGTCCTCGATAACCAGTACTTTCTTGCCCTCAACCTTGGTGGGGTCGTCCACAACTACCTCCATGTCCGCCTTAACGATCTTTGCTTTCGGGTTGGCTACTTTGATATTACTTATGACTTTATCCACGTCCTCCTTCCTAGCTTGGCTTACTTTGTTAACTATCACTGCGTCAGCCATACGCGTGTTTACCTCTCCCGGGAACGAACCTACCTCGTGGCCAGGCCTCATAGCGTCGGCAACCGTTATCATGTAGTCGAATTTGAAGAACGGGAAATCGTTGTTGCCTCCGTCCCACAGTATAACGTCGCCTAAACGTTCAGCCTCTCTCACGATCTTGCCGTAGTCCACACCCGCTAGGACAGGGAGGCCCATCCTTATGTACTGCTCGTACTCCTCCCTCTCCTCAATAGTTACCTTCCATCGCTCTAGATCCTCGTATGTCTTAAAGATCTGGACAATCATCTCCTTCAGGTCACCATAAGCCATGGGATGCCTTACCGGGACAGGCTTCAGTCCCCTGCTCAGTAGCTCCTTAACCACGGCTCTCGAAACCGTTGACTTACCAGCGCCAGTTCTGACGGCCGTCACCGCTATTACGGGACGGAAGGACGGTATCATTGTCTCCCTGGGGGACAGCATCCTGAATGACGCACCATTAGCTAGGGCTGTTGAGAGTATCCTGCCTACGTCCTCGTACGGTAGATCGCTGTAGGACAGGACAACCTCATCGACATGATACTCCTTTATGAGCTTACCTAAGTCCTTCTCCGGGAAGATCGGGATGCCGTCCGGGTAAAGGTGTCCAGCTAGTTCGGGCGGGTACCTTCTCCTCTCTACGCCCGGTATTTGGGCGGCAGTGAACGCCACTACCTCATACTCCGGGTTGTCCCTGTAATACACGTTGAAGTTGTGGAAGTCGCGGCCCCCAGCACCAACTATGATTACTTTAGTCCTTTTGGGCACGAAATTCACCGAATAATTTTTCGTTGTTCTCCTTTAAATATTCCAGCTTGCTAAAATTTTATTCAATCGTGGAAGGGTTCACTCCTCAGCTTTAATGCATCCTCAACGCCCCTAGCTAAGCGGCATGCGTTAAGCGCGTCCTCGATCGTTGGTGCATTGGGGACTTCCTCACCCTTAACTCGCTTAGCGAAGTCCCTTAATTCCGCCTTAAGGGGTTCCTCACCACCCACTTTGCTTCCTCGTGTTCCTTCGCCGGACAGTATCTGCACTACCCTATCGGTAAAGATACCGCGGACAAACACGTCGGGTAGGCTTGCCTCAACCTCCCTGACCTTGACTGGCAGGAAGCCGTCGGCTATGAAGCTCACGTGTGTGTCTCCGATGGTTACTGAGGCGCAAACGGATTGAGGCACGCCTGCCTCGTCACTCACGCCCCACGCAGATACTATACTGTAATCCTCCCAGCCGACGAGGAAACCTGTTAGGTCTATGTCGTGAATCATTAGGTCAAACACCACTGATACGTTCCTCCTATGCGGTGGCCGGGCTGACAACCTCTTAAAGAGCATGTAGGTTGGCCTGCCACGCCTAATGATTTCTTCCTTGAGTGCCTGCGCTACCGGATCGTATCTAACTATGAAGCCTGGCTGAACAACTAGACCGGCATCGCTAGCTGCCTTCATAATGCGTTCAACCTGCTCTGGCCTAGTAGCGACAGGCTTCTCTACGAAGACATGGTAACCTTCATTGATTGCCTTCAGCGTTACTTCCGGTAGGTAATTTATTGGGACGGCAACGGTCACCGCATCCACGTTGAAGCGCCTCAGATCCTCTAGACCGGTAGTATAGTGAGGCGCTCGCCATTCACGTGCCACAGTCTTAGCAACGTTCTCACGAACATCTACGACTGCAGTGAGTTCCAGTACGCCTTCAGCCTCAAGATACTTTAACGCCCTAATGATGTTACGTCCCCACATACCTGCTCCTATGGCCGCGATTCTCGGGGGTCTTCCTAACACGAATAAAGCACCTTGTAATGAGTGTGGAGTAAGTAAAAATTAATTGGCTTCAGAGCCTGCGTGTGTCCTCACAGCCCTAGGCTCGGTAGCCATAGTCGCTCATCATTAGCTAGGTGTGATACCCCCGCGTGTAAGTAGGTTTTCAGCATTACTACGTATTGTTTCATAAACAACGTCAGGACTCATCGACTTCAACTCTGCGATAATCCTTATTGTTTCTGGGATGAGTTCTGGGCCTAGCTTCATGCCCCTATACTCGTATGGTCCGTCTGACTCGGTGAGCAGGATGAATAGAGGTGCGGCCTTAACCACTTTCCGTGATTTCTCCTGAATCTTTATCGCTGGGTTGACGCCTATGAAGTATCCTGAGTCCTCTATTACTTTTAGGAGGTGTAGTGGGCCTGTGAACCAGTGTATCACAGCTAGCTTAACGCCCGCACTTCTCAGTACTTCAAGCACTTCGCTCCACGCACCAGCTGCGTGTATGGAGAGTATCTTGCCGTGCCTCACCGCACTTTCCACAAACTCCTCGAAGAACTTAACTTGTTTTGAGAAGGTCTTAGGCACGAAGAGCTTGTCTAGACCTACCTCACCGATGAAGTGTGCCTCACGCACTAAACTTAATGTTGCTTTAAGGTCGTCCTCGCTGGCCTTGCCGATTTCCCAAGGATGTATTCCCGCGCCTGCCAGCACGTTCTTACATCCCCTAGCTATCTCTAGGGTTCGTTTCGATGATCTTAAATCGTCTGATACGGCCATCAGCAGTAAGTTCTCGTCAGCGCAGTATGCGTTAATTGTTCGTTCATCGTATTCCCATAAATGAATATGCGTATCCACTATGCCGTACTTCAGCCTCATGCACCTCAGCCCCATTTAGGAGGTGTGACCTTGACCTTAACGTACTTGAAGCCCAGCTTAGCGAGTGCCTTCTCAGCGGCTGGGCTTAACGCGGGTGCCGCAAGCACCCCTCTTACCTTGATACCTAGGGACTCATAGTACTTCACGTATCGGTTTAGCTGATACACTGCGTCAATATCCGCTGTGGATCTTTTAACCTCAACAAGTATGAGATCCCCGGTCGCTGATCGAAGGACCACATCGATTCTTCCGTGCGGTGTACTTACTTCACGGGATACTAGTTGAGCCCCCGCCTCCACCACATGTGGATTCCTAGCTATGTAGTCTACAATCTCCTTCTCCGTTCCGTGGAGGAGGAACCTCCCGTGCCCTAGCCTAACTATCATTATGTCCGCGTCGCTCTCAACGCTTATTTTGAGGATCTCCTTCGGGTGTCTTCGTAGGGCCTCGATAATTACCTTATCTCCCTCTATCCTCGCTGTTACGTAGGCCTTCGGCTGCCAGTTTATTGGGTTCCGGCCCTCCGGCCCGTGAATGAGTAGCGTGCCGTCCTCCTTAATTATAATTAAGCGCCATGCGCTTGAGGCTTTGCTGGATGCCCTACCTTCATACTCGATACTGCACTTGGCTGAGAGAACAATTGTTGCTGCCCTGAACCACCGCTTTATGATGTTGGGTATCTCAGTGCGTTCTACGCACCCTATTACCTCTGACCTCCCTTGGCACACTCTTAACTACCTCCGAGACTAGCTTCATTGCTTCACCTAAGCTCATGTCTGGGAGCGTGGCTGAGGCTGCTTCCGCGTGACCTCCGAATCTTCCTTTGAGCCTCGCTGCTAGCTCACGGCATATTCTGTAGGCCCTGTCGTTGAGGGTTCTGACCGTGA
The DNA here is from genome assembly GCA_027064885.1 of Desulfurococcales archaeon. GTDB lineage: Archaea > Thermoproteota > Thermoprotei_A > Sulfolobales > NBVN01 > WAOL01. Next base: position 5,273 of record JAMOOZ010000361.1, on the reverse strand, counting down.
CTACCACCTTTCCTTCCTCCCTCCTTATTAGTACTACGTCCTTCCTGCTCATCCTAGCGAACTCCGTTGCCGCTATGCCTAGTAAGCCAGCATATATTCTTGATTCGGAGAGGTCTAGCGCCACTATCTTCGTTGCCGCTACCTCAAGTGAGCGTTCACTCATGATCTTAAGTAAACGCCACAGAAGAAACTTAGCTATCTTGGCCCTACTCAGTAACTCAGGGTCGCTCAGTAAGTCCTTACCCTCTAACATCGCCTCAACTAGGTGCTTCATGTAGTTTAAGTCGCCGGGGTTTCGGGCTATTGAGAGCTTAATGAGGTCCGCTACCTTAGCTGCGTCCTCACTTCTGGCTTCACCGCCTTCACACACGTCGGCCACGTCAACTAGGAATTCCTCGTAAGGGTTCATGTGTGGCTTTAGTACTTCCTTCATTAGCCTCGGGCATGACGGTGACTTACGCCATACGACCTTTACATTAGGAATTATACTTAGTTCCTTTATGTGCTCGTCTGAGCTCATGTGGTGGTCTATAATGGTTATCCTGCCTACCTTCCCTGAGAGTTGCTTTATGTACTTAGCGAATTCCTCACTCACTGCTAGGTCAAGGAAAACAACTTCGCTTAAGTTCTCCCCAACCTTCCTAGCGTCTATTTGGGCTCTCCATGGCTGGGTGAACACCATTGACACGTTCCTAGGCCATGAGTCCATTAGGTAGTGCTTTATGTATATGAAGGCCGAAATAATTCCATCGCAGTCACCATGACATACCACACCCGAACGCGGCATGTTACTCACTATGACATAAACTATTCAAGCAGCTTTTAAGGGTTGGATCGAAACACATTCATGGTTGAGGGGTTAGCACCGCAATGACGTCCACAGAAGTTACCGTAACCTACAGGGATCCGCTAACGCGAGCCATTAAGAGGCTGGAGAAGCAAAAATACCACGTCATAGGGTCTCACTCAGCAGTTAAGAAGTGCTTGTGGGTGCATAACGCATTAGTTGAGGGCAGGTTCTGCTACAAGTGCAAGTTCTACGGGATAGAGTCCCATAGATGCGTCCAGTTCAGCCCGGCAATACTTTGGTGTTGGAACGCATGCCTCCACTGCTGGAGGGTAAGGCCTGAGGATATGGGATTTGAGAGAAGCGAACTCACGCGCTTACCTTACGTGGATGACCCGGACGTACTTGCTGAGTTAGCGATTAAGGAGCATAGAAGAACTGTGAGCGGGTACAAGGATAGGGCTCCCAAGAAGTTGTGGGAAGAAGCTAATGATCCGAAGCACGTCGCCATATCCCTCACTGGCGAGCCACTGATGTATCCGCGCTTCGGTGACTTACTAGAAGCGTTCCACAGGCGCGGACTAACGACGTTCGTGGTGACTAGGGGGGTGAGGCCAGACATACTGGGAGGGCTTGACATTGAGCCAACACAGTTGTACGTCTCTATTGAAGCCTGGAATAGGGAGATGTACGAGTACTTCAACAGACCCCTAACTCCCAGGGCATGGGAAGCAACGCTGGAGACCCTGCAGCTACTGCCTTCCTTCTCGTGCCCGACTGTCATTAGAGTGACTGTTGTGAAGGGCTTCAACATGGGTGATGAAGACGTTAAGGGGTTTGCCAAGCTCCTCGACAAAGCTCAACCAACGTTCATCGAGGTTAAAGCCTACATGCATGTTGGGGGCTCGACCGAGAGGCTCAGCAGGGAGAACATGCCCTCAATGAAGGATGTTGAGGAGTTCGCGAGGAAACTCTCCCGGGAACTGAGTTACCCCGTAGTATCACGCTCTGTGCCTTCAAGGGTCGTGTTACTCTCAAGGCTCCCAGGCCCAATCATAAGGTATGGGAAAGGATGTCCGAGGGCATGGGAGGAGGAAGACATTGGTGACGAGTTCTCCGGCGAATACGGCGCGCCTGAGGCACCATAATTCACTTAATCAAATCGTTCGTAATGGTTAATTTGATAGTGAATAAGCAATTACGCGTGTGATATGCTTATATAAAATACTGTCAGTAAACAGGATGTTTATTTCCATAAAGTTATATACCCTAGAGGAGATCAGTCCTTAGTGCGCATCACTGTGCGGAAGATATTTCGTGAGGTTGTTAAGCAGGGTATTTAACATTTAAAGCACTTCATGAATGGGACCCATATTGGCCGGAAAGGTTGGTTACACTATAGCGGACATAATGGGTGATACACCCGTCATAAGGCTCAGGAAGGTTATTCCCGAGGACGTGAAGGCCGAGATCTGGGGCAAGTGTGAATTCATGAACCCGACGGGTAGCGTTAAGGACAGGATGGCTTACTATATGATTAAGAAGGCCGAGCGCGAAGGGCGCCTCAAGCCCGGCATGACGTTAGTCATCGCGACCACAGGCAACACTGGCATAGCGTTCGCGGCAATGGGTGCTGCCCTGGGGTATAAGGTGATAATTGTCATCCCAGAGGAGATGAGTGAGGAGAGATTCCTCCTAATGAAGCTCTACGGCGCGGAAATAATCACTACCCCAGGCGGTGAGTCAGACGCTGGCGGAGCCCTAGAGTACGCCAAGAAGTTAGAGAGGGAGAACCCGGACAGGTACCTAGCCCTGGACCAGTGGGATGATGAGGGCAACGTGGAAGCCCACTATGAAACCACTGGTAAGGAGATCCTAGAGCAGCTAGGCAAGGTCGACGCGTTCGTAGCCCACGTAGGCACCGGCGGCACCTTAATGGGTGTTGCCAAGAGGCTTAAGGAAGTCAACCCCAAGACAATAATCGTTGGTGCCGAGCCAGCCGAGTGCCCCGTAGCCTACTACTGGTTCCACAAGGGCGAGGAAGGTCCTTGGGGACGCCACGAAATCGAAGGCGTTGGCGACGGGTTCGTACCCAACATCGTTAAGAGGTACAAGCACCTACTGGACGACTTCGTCACCGTATCATCCGATGAAGCCATAGAGATGGCCAAGAGGCTAGCCAGGGAAGAAGGGCTAGCGGTAGGCATCTCTTCAGGCGCGAACGTAGTCGCCGCAATAAAGGTAGCTAGGAAGTACAACCTACCTGAGGGCGCCAAGATAGTAACCATACTCCCCGACTATGCCGCCAGGTACTTCAGCACCAGGTTATTCAGAGAGAAGAGGCTTAAATCACAAAAGTGAATGAAGTAAAACATAAATAAATATTTTACAACATGACGTAAATTTTATTTAACGAGAGTAGAAACAAAACTTCATCTAAAACAACATTCACTAGTTAAGCTACTTCTAATTTAGAGAAGACGCTAGGTATAAATTGACAGTACTGTATACCCGTCGCCGCCTATCCGAATCTAAAAAATGAACAAGACAGAGCGATGAGGTAAAACATGGTAAGGAAAGATCTGGTCATAGTTCTGCTGTTTTCTTGCGCGATAATCACCTCATCCATAGTTATAGTGCTTGAAGGTTCATTCTACACCATAGAAAGCCATATAGTTTCGAATAAGTTCACCGGGTCAGAGGGCAGGTCCTCATATATCCATCCGCTTTCCTTAGTTTCTCGGAAAGATGTAGGAAGGAACATTACTCTTGGAAAGTATTCTGTTTTTCTGCGCTTTAACGCTCCTAACAAGGACGACGTTCACATAGGGTTGAATTTAGGTGTTGATGCGGAGTACTACTTTATGGCTGCTAATGATTCAATAATGGACAGAATATGTTCCATTACTGGTTCTGCAATCCCTGATACTCCACTAATTCTAACGGTTTCCATCGTACTCAACGTTAACAACAGGTCAACCTTAGAGCTACCTAACTTTATCGATGAATTAATTCCTTGGTGCTATCACAACATATACGCGTCAGTAAAGGGTATACCTGGCGGTGGTGTTTTGGGGACCTACAGAGAAACCAAGGAAACTATTGAGAAGAGATTGGTTGATGGTGTTAACGTTATTAATGTAACTTATGTTGTGAGGGCTAGGTGGTTGACTTCTATTGATGACGTGGCTAGGGCCTTGAATGTGAGTACTGATGTGTTGAGAAGGAATGTGAATTTAACTGCTGTGGTTATCCCCTCGGTCACTATGGAAGAGTATGTTAAGTACAGGTTGGTTCCGGTTACTTACGTGTTCCTTCTTGCCGCTCTCTGTTGCCGCGATTGTTGCTGGTTACTGTGTGTTGTTTAGGCAGAGGAAGGCTTAGTTTTGAAGCTAGTAAGGGGAAAAAGTGAAAGAAATTGATTTCCCTTATAGTTTTAGATGAATGGTTTTGTTAGGTTTACTTGTCTTATTAGTGCGTAGGGTGCCTTGGTTGGTGTTTCTACTTCCCACCACCTTATCTTGTATATTTCTTTGGTTGCTAGTTCCCAGTTTGATAGTAAGTTAGTGAATCTGTCTGCGATCCTTATTCTCCCTAGGTGCCCTACGATCTCACCGTTCTTTACGAGTAGTGCAGCATCCCTGCTTACTGTTGAGAATATCCCTTCAACGTAGTTCTGTAGTCTGGTGTACCAGTTGTTGGTTATTATTACGCCGTTCCTTAATTCACTGATTAGTTCCTCCTCGTTCTTAACGTTGCCTGGAGCCACATGTAGGTTCCATGGAGTTGGGAATAGCCATCCTGCGTTGCCCGTTGATTCCGTGCCCATTTTCTTAGCTGTGCCTGTGTTGTGTAGAATGTTTGTGAGGACGCCGTTCTTGATTATTGGTTTGTCCTTGGTTGGTACGCCTTCGTCGTCGAAGGCTGTTGATTCGGCTAATTCCGTGTCTCTTGGCGCATCAATTATGGTTACGGCTTCCGAGCCTACCTTATCGCCTGGCTTGACCTTCATGAACATTGAGAAGCCCATCATTACTGCCATGGCTGAGGCCATCCAGCCTATCGTGTCGATTAGGTTCCCTACCACCAGTGGTGATAGGATGACGTCGTATTTGCCTGGCGTGAATTCTGCCTTACTGCTCGTTATGGTTGCGTACATCCCTGCACGCCTTCCCACTTCCCTTAACGCATTGACATCCAGTATCCTGCTCCCGTGGGCCCAGTGGCCGCTGAACTCACCCTTAAATGCCCTCAGGTATGCCTCAACTTCTGTGCCTTCCTCCATTCCTCTGAATCCTTTGTTCGTGGCTAGCGCCTTAGTCATGCGGCCGAACACTAACGTGCCAGCTACCCTTTCCGCACCCTCCTTGAGTGCAGCGTCGATCATTACCTCCACGTACTTGCCGGGTTCCTCCATTGCTTTAAGGACGTTCTGATCAACTAATCCCTCGAGGGGCTTGAACTCCGCTGGCTCGGGTAGTGGGGC
>JAMOOZ010000360.1 GCA_027064885.1 Desulfurococcales archaeon | reverse complement strand
TAAGCTTGAGGACGTTGTTGAGGGCTTCCTCGCCACAACACATAACGTGCCGTTAAGTATGATGGTTAAGTACCTACGCGCGCTTGGGTGTTGTGAGGAAGTGTACGTGCTCGGCATCGTTGCAAAGAATCTTGACTTCGGTGAGGAACTAAGCCCTGAGGTGAGGAGAGGAATTGAGAAACTAGTTAAGGTCCTCGCGGAGGCGTTAAGCTCCTGTAGCGAGGACGGGGTAGGCTGAGAGGAACATTGCCGCTAGTAACGCTATTACTGCAGGGATTAGCGAGTACTTCACTAGAACAGCAACACCTTGCTCTATCTTAAATCTGCCGAAGGACGCCTTAATTATCGACACTGCCGTCACTACCGCAACGTACTTAACTATCATTAGGATGATTCCAGGCACTGATAGGTGCGGGAACGGGTAAGGCCCTCCGAGGAAGAAGTACGTTATCAGTAGCGCCGAGACAGTTAAATCAGCATCATGTATTAGGTTGTTCAGCGCAAGTATTTGACCCGAGAACTCCGTCATGTGACCAGCGATCAACTCCTGCTCAGCCTCCGGTATGTTGAATGGGTGCGCCATCACCTTAGCCTGTGTTGCCACGATGGCCGCGCTGAGCGCTATGATCATCACGATAGCTGTTGCTGGATGGAGCCACAGCTTCCAAGAGTACTGGGCAGTGAAGAGCGCAGAGTACGGGAGTGGCGTTCCCACAACATTCGTTGTTAGCGCTACGGGCACCAGTATGGCCGCGAAGAACGCTGGCTCACATACGGCGTAGAGCGTCAGGAACCTTGATACGCCCGCACCAGTGAATGGGTTAGGGAAGGACATCCCCATCATTGCGACCGCGAAGGGAACCCACACGCAACAGATATACGAGAGCACTATGATGTCGTAGCTCGCCACTAGCCTCACAGGGGACAATGGAAGCATTAGTAGGGTAGCTGATAACGCACCGATCGCGGCAAATGCGAACGCCTTAGCAACGCCTGGGGTAGCGAACTTCTGCCTTATCTCCTCCTTCACGCCCAGTAACTTAATGAAGTCCGCGAAGGGTTGTAGCACACCTACCGGGCCAACATATGATGGCCCCATCCTTGCCTGAGCCCTAGCAACTATCTTCCTCTCCCACCACTCGGTAAGCATTGATAGTACGAACAGAAATAGTAGGCCGGGAAACACAAGCACAGCAACTACCAGTAACGCTACCGTTACCGCGTCCATCATTTCACGGCCACCCCCAAATAAGCGCGTATATTGAGACTATGAGTGCTAACGCCCCAGCCAAACCTAACCAACCAGCCATATATGCTGCCCAGTCGCTTAGTTTCCCTGTGTGCATGTAGTCCCTCAGGAACACATATAGTCTCCTGAAGTACCCCAGTATGAAGCCCCAGAAGAGGGAGGATGACGGTGCCTCGGACCTCTTGACGATCTCCGGGCCCTCACCGCTTAGGTAGGGTTCCTCCGCCTGCCCTCCTCGCTTACCGTACTTAGGCCTTAGTGCTAGGTATATTAGGGCAGCCACCACGGCGACTAGCCCCATTAACGCAAAGAGAATTAGGGTTTCGAACTGAGTTCCGATTACTATTACTTCAGCCACCATACATCACCTCATGCCGGGGATAGATAGTTTATTGTTTTTAGGAAGGCCTGAATGTAGCTAAGCACACCCTTACCCATGAGTGAGTTAGCTATGGTTGTGGAGAGCGCGCTGGTTAGGTAGGGTGCCGCGATACCTAATCCAATACACACTGCTGCAAGGAAGAGCACCACTGCCGTAGGAAGGGTTATCCCGGTGGCGTTCTTGAGCTCCTTTGCCGGTGGCCTAAACCACACCGAGTACATCGCTTTCGCGTAACCAAGCACCGATATTGCTGAGATCACCACAACGAGCACAGCCACTATCGGCATTCCGGCCTCCATAAATGCTGAGTAGAGGAGGAACTTGCTGAAGAACCCTCCGAGGGGTGGCAACCCCATTAGCTGGAGGAAACCTATGAAGAACGCGGCCGTAGCTAGGGGTGCTTTCCTTCCCGAGCCCGCTAGGCCGTCTAGCTTCCTAGTTCCGGCGATACTTATGAATATGCCTGCAGCCATGAAGAGGAGGGACTTACCGACGCTATGGTTTATTATGTGGTAGAGAGACGCCGTGAGGGCTTCCTGTGTCGCCGCTGGGGGCGCTGTTGAGAACCCTAGGGAGAGCCCCATGAACACTAACCCTACGTGGCTGACCGTGCTATACGCCAGTAACCTCTTGATGTCTTCCTGGACGATCATCATTAACGCGCCGACTAGCCCCGACACTATTCCCAGTATTAGGAGCACCCAAAGAATGGCATCCCTGAACGGATATCTAGCAATGGTTAGTACTGAGTTAAAGCCGAATATCGAATAGAGGAATCTCATCACCGCGTACGCACCTATATTCACCACAAGGCCTGAGAGGGCGGCGGACACCGGCGTCGGTGCCTCGGGGTGGGCGTCAGGTAGCCAGAAGTGATTGGGGAATAGCGCTGACTTGTACGTGAAGACCCACAGCGATAGCGCGACAGCTAATGCGGTAGCGACCGCTATGTTTCCGTAGTATCCCCCGCTGAAGGGTGTTGCAACAGCCATTACCCTCGCCTTAATGGCTAGGTCAGCCATGTTCAGTGTGCCGTATGACCCGTAAATAAAGACTAGGCCTATGAAGTAGATGGTGGTTGCTGCCGCGCCTATGATGCCGTACTTAACCGCCGCCTCCACGGCTTCCGCGCGTCCCCTGTGGAAGCCCACTAGGCCGTACGCGCTTATGGAGAGCACCTCAAGCATTACGAAGAGGTTGAAGGCATCGCCCGTATATATACATCCTATTAGTCCTGCCTCAAGCCCTAGAAGGAGCGTATAGTAGTAGGGTATCCCGGTCTCCTTATCCATGTACCAGCAACTGTAGATTGTTATGAGCAACATTACCCATGCTGTGAGGGCTCCGAGGACAGCGCCTAACGCGTCCACTTCATATGAGATGCCTAGTGGCGGTGGCCACCCGCCGAACGCGTAGAGTTGAGGTCCTTCCCTCCACACCACGATTAAGTTGTAAGTCGTGGCCGCCGCGATTAACGCAGTTGCTACCACGGCATATGCGTGGAAGAATGCCTTCTTCCTTATGAGGATTCCTAAGAGAGGGAGTATGAACGCTAGCACCATGAGGATCGGAGTAAGCGCCCCTATCGTCAAGATGCCTGCTTCCACCGCGTCATCACCTCCTAATCGAAGATCCTCTTAGCGAACCTCTCAAAAACCTCCGAGATCTCCTTCCTGGTTTTCTCAGCCTCTAGGGCTTTCACATTGATCCAGTGAACATAGAATACCTTCCTCTTCGTGTCTAGGTCAACAACGACCGTGCCGGGTGTGTTGGTTATTGAGTTAGCTATGGTGGTCATGGCGTAGTCGCTTTCAACGTAGTAAGGAACCCTAACTATGCCTGGGTTTATAGGCATTGAAGGCCTAACTATCCTTGACATCACGTCTAAGTGGGCCTTAACCTCATCGATGAAGAAGTACCTGAAGGCATACGCTATTAGCCATCCTAACCTCTGAACCTGCAGCAACTTCCTCGGGTTACTAATCATGAAGTTCGCCACGAGCAGGCCGACGATCACTGCCACTATAGTTGCGGTGACGAGGTCGTAGAGGCTTACGGATCCGCTAAAGATTATGTAGGTTATGAAGGCAAGGATCGCTGGGCCAACCGCCTTAACTAGCCTGCTAGCCATCCCTTATCACCCTTTAAGCTTAGCTATCCTCCTTACGTCTGTGGTTCCATGTAGCCTATACACCTGGATCGTTAGGAACACGAGGAATACCGTGACCGCCAACCCTATGACTACTGCCGTCAGCACTAGAGCCTGCGGCAGGGGATCCACTGCTAGGCTGGAGAACTTACTTAAGTCCGCCGCCGTCGGCTTCCAAGTAGTTAGTACGGGCGGTATTGGCGGTCTATTAGGAGCTACCCACGCCCTGTAACCCACAACTATCGCTAAGACGTTAGCAGTATCACCTAAGATCGTTAACGCTATTATCTTCTTCACTAAGCTTGGACGCCAGAATATCCCGTAGAGCGATATGCCTAAGTTCATTATTAGACTGAAAACCAGTACCGAGAATAGGAATACGTTTACATCAATCATGACTCTCACCTTCCTTCAAAACCCTCCTAACACTCTCTTCCGGTACAGAAAGCAGGAGGAAAACTATGGTGAAGCCTGCCGCGACCGCTAGGAACTCAAAGATGTTGAAGAATAGGAGCGTCCCGCCCATAGGAACCCCAAGGATGTGTGATGGAAGCCCAACAGGGGCGACTTCCTTGGGTTGGTTCTGAAACACGTATGCTGCCTTACCAAGTATAGCTCCCGCAACAATAACAGCGAATGACGTGATGCCTATTCCAAGCAGGCCGAACGTTCTTAGGGTGAGCATCGACCTCTTCCTAATCCCGGAACCCACAGCGAAGTAGAGTGAGAATATCACTATGATGAGTAGGGGAGCTACGGCTGCAGTAGCGCCTCCCTGGAATCCTCCACCAGGCGTTAACTGACCGTGTAGAGCTATTGACGCTGCCGCTGCAAGTATTATCGCGACCGTTATCTTGGTGACTGTTTTAACTATTGCCGACATCCCGTACTTACTGAGGTCTATTGATTCAGGTGCTTCTACTTCGATGCCCCTCATTAGTGCCATGCTCGCTATTATAGCTAGGAAGAACACTGAGGTCTCAAAAAGCGTATCTAAGCCTCTGTAGTCCCACACTATTGCTGTGACGGCCTCAGGGGCCGAGGCCGTGAACTTAGGCATGAACGGATTATATGTTGTCTTAAGGTACCAGTACGCTAGGTTCCTCACAGCCGGGAAGGGAAGGATGTAGCCAAGCCCGCCCGCCGATACTGCTAGGGCTAGCGTTATGGTCAACACGATCATTGAGGCTAGGATCGCATACTTATACGCCCTCCTCACTCCTCTTCACCCCCTTCGAAGCGCTCCGTCTTCTTTATGAGGAAAAGTATGACTGCCGGGTAGAGCCCAACAGCAACAGGCACGTAAACTAAGAGGATGTCCGGGGCCATAAGTATGTAGAAAATAAAGGCATACACCGTGCTCTGGACGGCAGAGAAAAGTACAGCCTTGAGTAAGTCCCTCTCTAACACCGCCATGAACGTAGCTACCATCGAAATCAGGCCGAGGACAGCAAGGACTCCGAAGACTAGAGTCTCAGGGCTTATCACGGCTCACCACCTTCCTTAA
>JAMOOZ010000359.1 GCA_027064885.1 Desulfurococcales archaeon | reverse complement strand
TCGGGAGGATAATCGGCGACCCCACAGTATTCTCGAAAGTAAGAAGCGGGTCTAAAATCAGGGTCAAGCAAGCGTGAGTTAAGCGTAAAGCTCCCCGTTTTTACATTACCTAAAACCTCACGACTTAGGAGACAACAATTGCTCCAAATACGTGGCTGTGGGGATCACGTGCTCGTGGCCTACGGCCACCAGCTCCCACCCTATTACGCGTCCTTTAGCGAGGACCTTCGCCTCCCAAACATTGTTCCCCGACCTGATGACCTCCGCCTCAGCATCGCTTAAGCCTAGGGCACGCGCTTCAGACGCACTTAACCCCAACCTATACACCCTAACCTCCCCTAACCTCTCGTAGATCGTTGGGACGACTCCCGAAGTGCCTTCACCTGAGGCTTTACCAGCTATTGCCTTAGCCACGTACTTAGCATAGTGGGCGGCAACGAAGCCTAAGGGCCTGTAAGTCACCTTCCCGGTGATGTAGTCCTTACTGAGGGCGCAGTCACCTAACGCGTAAGTACTGACTAAGGACGTCCTACCCCAACCATCAACGGTGATTGCCCCCCTCACGTTGCTGGCTCCCGCCCTAAGAAGCAGTCCCGAGTTAGGCCTGACACCCGTAGCGAACACCACGGCATCCGCTCCAATGGCTCCTGAATCCGTGAGCACGGCGGTCACGCGACCATGCCCGAGTAACTTCCTCACCTTCGAGCCGAGGAATAACTTAATCCCTTCAAGGTCCGTGAGGTACTTTCTCAGGGGCTCGGAAAGGGGAGGGTCAATCACTTGAGGGAGTAGTGAGTGCTTAAGCTCGATTAGCGCGACGCGTAATCCCCTCCTCCTAAGCGATATTGCTGCGGCAACCCCCACTAAACCCCCTCCAATAACTACTGCGGAGCCCCCTCTCAGAGAGAGGAGCCTCTTAATGTCGTTCAACCCATAGAAGGTCGTCACGCCTCTCAACCCTATACCAGGGATCGGAGGTAGGAAGGGCTTACCTCCCGTAGCGACTACTAAGCAGTCATAACTCACTTCCTCCTCACCCTTCCCAACGCGCTGGATCGTCACCTCCTTTGAGGCAGGATCGATGCTCACAGCCCGTGCCGGACTAACCACATTAACTCCAGCATCCATGAGTTCCTTAGCGACGCCTAACTCAAGCCCTCCTAAGTACCCGCACTTAAGTGCTTCTGGTAACCTATGTCTTGAGTACGGAGGCCACTCATCAGCAACCACGGTAATTCTACGGGGATCCACTCCCTCCCTAATGAGGTTGAGCGCGGTGTAAACACCGCCTACTCCACCACCTACTATGAGCACGCGCTCACTAATCGCTTCCTTGAGGCCTTCCCCCCTCCTCCCACTGTCCACTCCCTTACGCTTAGGTTTCCCAGGGATTCTCGGAAGGAAATTAAGTGGAGGCATACTGCTGTGGTGTACGACGTAGCCGCGCTTTACCAACATAATGATCACCTGAGACCCTTAATACGTAGCAATTCATTCACGGATGACTTATGTAGTAACCTACCCTTGTCCGGGGCCCTACTCAGTATAAGGGCGCCCTTTCTGCAGGCCCTCACACATGCTGGGTCGCCGCCGCATAAGTCACACTTAAGTATGGCGCCACCGCACCCTTCCCACACTCCTTCGAAGGGGCAGACTGACATGCACGCCTTACACGTGGTGCACAATTCGTGGTTGAGTACTACCGCGCCCGTTGATTTATCGATTCTTAAGGCGCTGAACTCGCACACCTCAATGCATGGTGCCGGGTTGCAGTGCCTACAGACAATAATGTCCCACCCATTAGAGGAGCGCTCAACCCTAATTAGCGCCTTGAGCGGGTCGGGCGTTCCGTGCTTTGCGATTGAGCACGCATAAACACATTCCATACACCCATCGCACTTCTCGGGAATCACATGGAGTAAGTACTTCACTGCTCAGCACTCTCCCACAGTAATTGAACTTACCTTAAACAACGCGGTGGTGCGTGAGTTACGGCCAGCAAGAGGAAGCGCCTCTTACACGTTGGGAGTGTTTTCCCTCACATAAGGGAAAAACGTTAGATATTAAGCTTCTTGCGTTCCTCCCATATCCTGTATATTGTCTTAACGGCTTCCTCCGCCTTCTCCACCTCGTCTCCCTTAGGCTCGGTCGCTTTCTTCCCGTAGATCTCGTAGACCACGCCCGCCGCTTTAGCCTTCTTGATCTTCATCAATACGATGTTCTCCGGCCCGTACAGTATTGCTTCATGCGGGCAGACCTTAACACACTCTGGGTCACCGCCACATAAGTCACACTTTATTGGTTTGCCGTCCTTATCGAAGTTTATCGCGCCGAAGGGACATGCATAAGCGCATTCTCTGCAGCCAATGCACTTCCCGTAATCTATTAGGTAGGCACCCACCTTCTCATCGAAGTATATGGCGTTGGCGGGACATACGCGTGCGCAGGCAGCGTCCTGACACTGCAGGCAGTATATGGGGACCGAGGTCTGCACCTCAGGCTTAGTAATTACCGTTATCCTTGAGAGATACGGGTTGAAGACCTTGTGGTGGACGAAGGAGCATGCCAGCTCACATAGGTGGCAACCGGTGCAGTTCTCATAGTTAACCGCGAGGATATACCTCTGAGCCATCCACGATCACCTCCCGCTCGGGTACTTATCTAAGGACCATAGAGGCGGCCCGTCCCACTCAGGGAAGTCCTTACCTTCGATCTCGTCAGCCACAAACCCTATGCCGAGCTTCTCTAGGGTTTCCCTCTTCGGGTACGCGGTCTCCACGTCACATCCCCTCCTCCTTAAGTACTCGTCAACCATCTGCCAGTGCCTCCTTATCTCCTCCCGCACCTTCGGCGTGTTAATGATCTCTGGCGGGAACGGCACGGCGTAGTGTTTCTTCTTAATGCCCTGCTTCACGTTAAACGCCATCTCCGTTAAGTAGGTTCTGTCGGCCACGCTGATCAGGTCTTCCTCAGTGAACTTCACGCCGGTCGCGGCGGTCACGAGCATCGCGGCTCCCTTGAATAGCGGGTACTTCCACACTAGCGGGACTGCTTGAGGCCATGTGTTGATGGATCCCTTACACCTACCGAAGGAGTCAGCGAGCACGCATGCACGCTCGCTAACTATTAATGCACCCACAGGGTCTCTCCTGTAATCGGGTAACCCATTCTTGAGTAGCTTCAGAGGTAGTTCGGGATCCATGTTCCTGTCGTTCTCCCAGTAGGCCCATGACCTACCCCTCAGGTGGTCAGCACCCCTTGTTGAGGTGGCATGGGCTAGCGTGAATATACCATTCAGGAAGTCTACGTGGTACCAGCCCCTGCTTAGGCCTTTCACGTCATAGCAGTACTTGAGGGCCTCCTCACCAATGAGCTTAGCGAAGTTTCTGTAGCCTTCAGCTAACTTGTTGCCGAAACCTTCCCTGTATGCTACCATGCGGATTAATTCGATCTGGGTCTCCGCGTCACCCCACTTCAGCGGGATCCCTCCCGTGTCCTCCTCAGTTATTATTCCCTTCTCATAAAGGAACTTAGCCAAGGCTAATGTGTCGCCAAGCGTTATGACGTCCATCCCGTACTCATCAGCCATGTGCTCCATCCTCAGAACAGCTTCCGTGTCGGTGACGCAGTTATTGCACCCTAACGCGTATATCGCCTCGAACTCGCTGGAGGTCCCGATCTCGCCAGTGCTGGGTAGCTTGTAGACGTCCTTGCAAGCGACCGGACAGCTCGCACACTGCGTCCTCCCGACCCCGTACTTGGCCAGGTCCTCCGGCCTGAGGCCCTCAGGAAGTTCCTCAGGCCCCAAGTATTTTTCGAAGTACTTCCATCCCGGGTACCAGTTCAGCAGGCCGTAATGAGTTCCGATGGTTGAGTAGACCTTCTTTACGAACTCGTTCTTCTTGAAGTACTCCTCATCCTCCTTGGCTAGCTCGAAGAACTTCTCGGGGTCGGCTACCTCAACGCCCTTGGTTCCCCTAACAGCTATTGCTTTAAGGTTCTTGGAGCCCCACACAGCGCCAGTACCTCTGGCGGCTGAGTGGTACTTGTCAACAATGGTGGAGGCGAACCTAACTAGGTGCTCTCCGGCGGGACCTATCCCTGCAACGCCTATATCATCGCCGTGCATGTCCCTTAACCAGTCAATCATCTCGCTGGTCGTCATGCCCCAGATGTCTGACGCGTCCCTTATCTCGACGTGGCCGTCCTCGATCCACACGTACTTAGGCTTACTTGCCCTACCAGTAACGACGATCTGGTCGTAACCAGCATGCTTCAGTATCGCGGAGAACTCGCCCCCAGCATTACCGTCGCCTAGGATCCCTGAAAGAGGTGATAACGCGCTAACGTGGAGCCTACTAGTCATTGAGAGTCCGGTACCTGCTAGGACGCCGTTAGCGAGACAAAGCACGTTGTCCGGGCTAAGCGGGTCCGTCTTAGGCTTCACTAACTTAAACAGCATGTAGGAGTTAAGCCCCCTACCACCTAAGTACATCCTAGCGATGGCCGGGTCAAGCTGCTTCCTAATCACTTTCTCCCTGCTTAAGTCAATGATTAATATGTTGCCTCCCCAACCATAGGTTACACTTGCTGAGGCCATTCCCAACACCATTAACTTAACTCTTTTTGAAGTACACTACGTACCGTACTTCAAAGAATGAACGCTCAGAATTAAATTAACTTAAAATTCACGTATATATGCAGACACGTTAATACCTCATCTTAACTCGCCACCCGTGATTTCGCAATAAAGAGGGCCTCATGCTAATCACGATTAAATTATACTGAATTAACACCGTTAGGGAGCAGCAGACTAAAAGTGACTGCCGTCGGTGGGGTCTGGCGTCTTCATTCCTTGCCCATCAGGCGGTAGCCCCTCAGGCGCTGGCGTACACCTCATTCGGCCATTAAGTATGTTGCCTTAACTCACTTTAACTCAATCGCCAACGAGCCCCTCAAGCACCTTCCTCAGTTCATGGAAGTCCCTCACATCAATACCGAAGTGCAGGAACTTAACGATCCCAACGTGCTTAACCATGTCATCAACGTGTATATCGCGGTCATCCACGTAAACCACCTCCTCAGGCCTCACGTTAATCCCATCGTTCCGCAGTCTCCTAAGTAGCTTCAGAAGCATCTCATGCTTCCTTGGGTGGTACTCGATTGCGTGGTAGCGGAAATACTTGAGCAGACCCAGCGCTTCCAGAGCCTCCAAAGCCTTCTCTGGGTCATTCCAGCTCAGCGTAGCTAGTGTGAGTCCCTTACTAACGCACCACTTAAGGAAGTCCTCAACACC
>JAMOOZ010000358.1 GCA_027064885.1 Desulfurococcales archaeon | reverse complement strand
GAGAAGGCAGGGCAGACATACCCGAACGACCCGCTCAACCCGGACAACCTAAGGAAGGTTCTACTATCCTTAGACCTAACCGACGACAACAGCATCGCCGCTCAGTTATACCCGACAGGACACATTAAGTTCGCACCCAACGGCGACAACATCTACGCTGGAACCGCTGTCCTGCAGGTGCAGATGATCAACGACAAGGAGACCCCTGTCCTGGTGTGGCCTGAGCCACAGCCAGGTGTAGAGCCGGTCTTCCCAAGGCCTGACTGGCAGGGTTCAAGCGGCGGGTAAAAGCAAACTTCAAAATAATTTTTATTTTTGAACCATAAAATTATTGAAAAATTACTTGAATCCTCACGCGTGCGTGACGGGTAATCACGCTCGCCGTAACCCGTGAGTAAAAATCAATGCATGACGTGACCCACATGAAGGTAAGGGTAATGGGTGAGTAAGGATGATCGACCCAACAATAGTGGTGGCAAATATAATAGACGGAATACTGATGGGCCTGCTCTACGCCCTCGTAGCCTTGGGTTTATCACTGATCTTCGGCTTAATGGACATAATTAACTTTGCCCACGGAGACTTCGTCATGATCAGCGCGTACCTAGCGTGGGTACTAGCAATGAACTTCATGGTTGACCCCTCAGCAACGGCCCTTGTAACAGTGCCACTGTTCTTCGTCATTGGCTTAGCGATCTATAAGGCAATTATAGAGCCAATACTAGGTGCCGAGCCCCTAATCCAGATAGCGGTGACGGTAGGTCTGGGCTTCGTGCTTCAAAACATAGCGCTCGCGCTGTTTCGTGCCGAGCCTAGATCCTACCCAGCACCAGCTCTTAACTTCGGCATTAGTATTGGTCCAGTAACGCTAACAGCGGCTAAGCTAGTGGCCGCTGCAGTTAGCTTGGTATCGCTGTTCCTAATACACTACATGCTGACTAAGACGAAGTTCGGCCTAGCGATCAGGGCGACCTCAGCAAACAGGATGGTTGCCCCCCTAATGGGTATTAACGTCAGTAAGGTGTACGCGGTGGTCTTTGGCCTCGGCATAGCGCTCACCGCCTTAGGCGCTGCCCTCTACATGAGCTGGGGACAGGTAGACCCGTACCTAGGCGCGTCCTTCAGCCTACTATCGTGGGTCATCGTAGCGATGGGTGGTCTAGGAGGTGTTGAGGGTGTGTTAGCCTCAGGACTCATAGTGGGCGTGCTGGAAGCGTTGGGAAGCACCTTCATAACGCCGAGCGCTAGGATGGCGGTAGTGTACCTAGCGTTCTTCCTGTTGCTGTGGTTCAGGCCTAGAGGACTCTTCGCTAAGAGGTGATAGTGATGAACGCGGGCATGAAGAAATACTTAATAGTAATCGCTGTACTGGCGATCGCTCTAGCCATGGTTCCCTTCGCCCTAGGCTTTAACCAATACTACATACTGCTCGCAGCGACCTCCCTTATCTTCGCGGTGTTCGTGGTCGCGTGGAACATCATAGGAGGATATGCTGGACAACTAGACCTAGCACCCATAGCGTATGTAGGCGTGGGCGGTATAGTAGCAGCACAGCTACTAAAGTACTACGGCATAACGCCGTGGATAGGGATGTTCATCGGCGCTGGAGCATCAATGTTGCTCGCCGCCGCAATAGGGTACCCAACCTTCAGATTCGGGATAAAAGAGGTGTGGTACGCACTACTAACATCATCCTTAGTAGTAATACTTAACAATATAGCACACTTACCACAGTTCCTAGGATCCCTTGACCACTACCTACCAGCCAAGACCGGATGGTACTATCTCATATTCCCCGACTACCAGAACCTCTACTACATCATTGTCGCCTTACTCATAGCAACCATACTAATCAACTTAAAGATCAGCAACTCAAAGATGGGATACTACCTAAGGGCTATCAGGGAGGATGAGCTCGCGGCTGAGGCCCTAGGGATTGACGTGAGGAAATACAAGCTGATGGCCTTAATAACGTACGCGGGGATAATGGGGTTCTCAGGGTACCTCTACATCGTACTGCAGGGCACGTACTCCTACCACACCTTTGACTCACCAACCTCGCTAACAATAGCGATCATGGGTATCATAGGTGGTTTGGGGTCCATTGCAGGTGCCTTCACATCAGCCGTATTCCTGAAGACTGTGGAGGAGTACTTGAGGAGCACCATAGGAGCGACAATACCTGGCCTCTACCTACTGATCTATGGAATCCTACTCATAGTGGTCGGCATATTCAAGCCCGAAGGCATAGCCGCGCTCTTCAACTGGATCAAGAAGAAGATGGGTTTCGAAAATAGGGGGATGTAGGATGGTGAAGCCAATACTTCAGGTTAAGAACGTAGTTAAGAGGTTCGGAGGAATAATCGCGGTAAACAACATTAGCTTCGACGTACGCGAAGGCGAGATAATGGGTCTCATAGGCCCTAACGGCGCAGGTAAGACAACACTCTTCAACTGCATAACTGGCATATACATGCCTGAGGAAGGCAAGGTGTACTTTATGGGTGAGGACATAACTGGGTTACCGCCTCATAAAATAGCGCTTAAGGGCATAGCTAGGACATGGCAGAAGACAAGGCCCTTCAAGAAGATGACCGTGCTGGAGGCAGTTACCGTGGGTGCGTTACTAAGGACAAGTAATGTTGATAAAGCCATGAGGAAGGCAGAGGAAGTCCTTAAATTCATTGGGTTCCCTAAAGAAAAGATAAACGCCTTAGGCAAGGACATAACCCTAATGGATCACAAGATGGTTGACTTAGCGAGGGCCATAGCGACCGAGCCGAAGCTACTCCTACTGGACGAGGTCGCCGCTGGCCTCAGACCCCACGAGATGGACAGGCTAGCGGAGGTGTTGAGGAAAATTAACTCTGAGAAAGGAATAACAATGATCGTGGTAGAGCACGTGATGAGGTTCGTGATGGGGTTGAGCGGGAGGATCGTCGTGATGCATGAGGGACAGAAGATCGCTGAGGGCCGCCCGGAGGAAATAGCGAATGACCCGAAGGTGATTGAGGCATACCTAGGTACGAAGCCTGTGTGAAGGAGGTGATCACGCATGTGTGCATCCATGCTTGAATTAAAAGGAATCCATGCAGGCTATGGGGAGTTCCGCGTGCTTCACGACGTCAACATGCATGTGGATAAGGGCGAGATAGTGGCGTTGATAGGCCCTAACGGCGCAGGTAAAACCACGACGCTCAGAACGGTGCTCGGAATGACGACCATGTACGAGGGTAAAGTGTTCTTCAAGGGCGAGGACATAACGAAGGTACCCACACACAAGAGGGTTGAGAGGGGAATAGCGATGGTGCCGGAGGGCAGAGGGATATTCACCCCGCTAACAGTGTACGAGAACCTCCTCGCAGGTGCCTACACGAAGAGAGCTGAGGAGAAGCTGCAAGACTCCCTAGAATTCGTTTTCACCCTCTTCCCAAGGCTCAAGGAAAGGAAGAACCAGATAGCTGGGACGCTGTCTGGTGGAGAGGCCCAGATGCTCGCCATAGCGAGGGCACTCATGTCGAGGCCGGAACTACTTCTCCTCGACGAGCCCAGCTTGGGCCTAGCCCCCAAGATAGTGCTTGAGGTATTCGACGTCGTCAGGAAGCTCAGGGAGGAGGGCGTAACGATACTCATAGTCGAGCAGCACGTTAAGAACTCCTTGGAGACTGCTGATAGGGCGTACGTCATGGAGACAGGCAGGATAGTGCTTGAGGGTGAGGCGAAGTCACTGCTTAAGGACGAGAGGCTGAAGAAGGCGTACCTGGTAATATGAGGGCCTTAAACACAGGTAACTTCACGGATTTTCCCCTCCTTCAGCTTAACGACTCCCTTTTTCTTCACTCGCCGTGAAGCTTTGCTGTATTCCTCAGTAACTCAATAGCCTCAGAAAGCATTGACGCCGCACCCTCCATCTCCTCTGCCTTAATACCTAAGCCGCTAGCACTGATCTTGTCAAGCAATGCCACGTTCTCCAACGTCGTTATTGCTGGCTCTATGAAGCCCCTCAAAACACCAGCGTACACGTGCGGGTAGTCTCTCTCCAGCACATCCCTAACAAACTTAACTTTCCTTAACGCCTTCCTAGCTGAGTTAATCGCCGACTTGACGTACATGTTCGCCATCGAGTCGCTCGAAAGAGGGAAGCCCGTTAACGCGGTCTGAATGAGTAGCCTATCGACGACACCCTCACGTGACTCCTTAAGCACGTTCTCTGCCACACGTAACTTCATGGCGGACAGCCTAGCGTGCCTCACGGCACCCTCCAACTCACCAGCTAAGTCACCTAACCCACGCTTACCGAAGAACCTATTAAGCCATGGGCTCAAGAACCCCCTACCTAATTGAGGTTATTTCTTCGAAGATAATAACGACTGCCTTAGAAATTAAGAATCGTAACTAGTAAGGCTAAAGTAGCTCAAGCGGTAAGCAAAAAGTACTTAGGATTAAATTCACTCCGCACTCCTAGGGCAGAGCGGGTCGGGGGAGTGCGGGTTCCTTCCGAGTATGTGCGATCGGGCGAAGCACCCTCCCCTGCACTCACTGGCGATGGGGCATGAGGCGCAGGGCTCCACGCTAGGGGGTTTCGACACCGCCCTAATTACTGGGTGACTCATTAGCTTCGCCCACGCACCCCTAACACTGTCCTCAACGACATGCGCGGCCGTCACGTTCATCACGTCGCAAAGCACTACCCTACCAGAAGGCGTGACGTCCATAACTCCCCAGTCCCTGCAGTTCGCTGTCCTGAGCCATGGCGAGTCACTAACCACCCTTAGGAAGGGCGTGCACCACACGTCAACAACCACGCCGAGCTCCTCCGCAACCCTCTCAACAGCTCTCAACGCGGCAACGTAGTGTCCGCTACTGACGTAGGAGTGTATCCTTAATGCCGTCCCTGCAGGCATCGCAGGGATTATGGAAACTGACTCAGCCCCTAACTCTATTGCTTTCTCGATAGCCTCACCAACGTATCTCCAGTTAAGCTCAGACACCGACACGTTAACGTGGAAGGGGATGCCAGCTTTCCTCAACACCCTAACCCCACGCATTAACGCGTCCCAAGAACCCCTACCACGGGTTAACTCGTGAACGTCTTTCGACGGCCCATCAAGGCTCGTGAACACCTTAACCCCCAAAGCACTCAACTCCCTAGCAACCACCTCATTAAGTAGCGTCGCGTTAGTGAAGACGCTTGCCTCCAGCCCAAGATCCGCGGCCTCCCTAAGAATTACGAGCATGTCTTCCCTGAGAAGAGGCTCGCCACCGGTGAAATGGACGTGCTCAACACCCGCGTCCGTAGCCTCCCGAAGAACCGCTATGACAGTACCCGTAGGTAACTCGTCCTCACCCTTATAC
>JAMOOZ010000357.1 GCA_027064885.1 Desulfurococcales archaeon | reverse complement strand
TTGCCAAGTCAATAACAACAGTTGCTCTGTTGCCTGATCCGCCTGAAGAACACATGAAATAGTGACTCAAGAGAGCGATGTGGTGGACCGGCCGGGATTTGAACCCGGGGCCTCTCGGATGCCAACCGAGCGCTCTTCCAGGCTGAGCTACCGGCCCATTAGCTCTTGTCTGTCGACGGTTTATAACTATTTCTTGACTTTCCGCAAATACTCTAAGCAGAGCTCCCATATGTCGTCTCCGGCGTAATGGAGGTTCTTAATAGCCTTCCCTCTCCTTACCTCCATTATTTCCTTAGAGTCCATAAGGGCCTCACCAATAACCAAGGGTGCTTTCTTACTAGGGTTCCATACAGCTACTACGTCGCCCTTTCTGAAGTTACTTACTTCAGTTATGCCTGGAGCCATCACATTGGCCCCGTTTAAGAGGTGCTTTACAGCACCTTCATCAACGACAGCGTAATGTATTGAGTTAATTCCAGCGATCTTAGTTAGGACTAAGGTCGGGTAGAGGAAATCTTTGTCCTCATACCTGAATAGTGCTGGGACGCTGTTAAGCACGATAACCTCGAAGTCTTCTCCCTCAAGTCTAAATCCCTCTTTCCCTTCACCCAAGTACCTGCAAAGCCTCGGGTATCTTTCGCAGGCATTGCTTCGAACACGTACCACATCCTTCTTCCTTAACGGCAGTATCCTCACGGCACATGCACCCTACTATGTAATTATCAAGACAAGTGCTCAAATACCTACCTCAAAACTCTTTGCCAAGAAAACGTATAGCTTTTAAATCAAGAGTGCCCTAGGTGTTGGGGATAACTGGATGAGTGACGCAGCACAAAGACTACTCAGTGAGAACCTAGGTAAGATCGTGCTAGTTAAGTTAAGAGGTAATAGGTTACTGCGCGGTTCCTTAAGGAGCTTCGATCAGCACCTAAACATAGTCCTGGATAACGCCGAGGAGGTTCTCGAGAACAGTACCAGAAAGTTAGGTACGGTCATAATAAGGGGAGAGAACGTAATCTTCGTGTCACCTGCGTGAGCGGGGTGCTGAGGAATGAAGGGAACACCGTCTATGGGTAAGAGGAGTAAGGGTAAGACTCATATCAGGTGCAGGCGCTGTGGGAGACACGCATACAACGTGGCTAAAGGGTATTGTGCGGCCTGCGGCTTCGGCCGCTCAAAGAGGATAAGAAGATACTCTTGGGCAGCTAAGAAAGTAAATAGAGTAAGGATAAAGTAACGCTTAATTCAAGAGTAAGCAATAATACCTTAGCTTAACCAGTACCAGGTCAATCCCCCAAGGCGGTAGGTGGTGAGTAGGTGGCCCTAAAGAAAGTTGTACTTGATGTTTTGAAACCGTTAAAGGGTCCTTCAATAGTTGAGCTTGCTCAATCACTTTCGGATGTGGATGGTGTTAAGAAAGTTATGGTCGTTGTAAACGAGATAGACGTGGAAACAGTTACACTAACAATAACGGTTGAGGGTCCAGACATAGACTTCAACGATCTGAGATCATGTGTTGAGAGGCTCGGCGGCGTCATCCACAGCGTCGATCAGGTAGTCGCGGAGAACGAGGAAGAGGAGGGATAAGAGTAAGTAATGAATCTATTACAGTTAGTGCTCTCCCTATTTGTCGCCAGAGTACTGGCCCTAGCACTAGATAAGATCAAGGTACCCGGGATAACGGCATACATACTTACAGGCATCGTTCTAGGGCCATCAATACTTGCAATTATAACGGACGTAAACCCAGACATCCTCGTTAACTTCTCACTAATATTCTTGATTTTCTACTCTGGTCTGAACGTTGATTTCAAGGGATTAAGGAGCTACTTGAAGCAGGCGCTATTCACAACCCTCACTGGCGCGGGCATAACGCTTGCCCTAACCCTCGGGGTAATGCTTTACCTGGGTTTCCCGCCAATAGCCTCCTTAGTTGTTGCGATATCGGTGAGCAACACGGCCACCGAAATAGTCGTGGTGATGCTCGAGCACATCAGGGGAATCAGTGATATGTTCAGAAGGGTACTCATAATGGCTTCATTCCTAGATGACCTCCTAGCCATAGGCTTCATCGCCGTGATTAAAGGGTCGATACTCGGTAACTATTTCTCTGTGGGTACTGAGGTTCTTAAGCTAGTGCTCTTCTTAGGCGTGGTCCTAGGAGCGATGTACATGATAGTTAGGAGGTTCCCGAATGTGATTTACCCTCTGATCGTTAATTGGGACTACCTTCTAATGCTCTCCTCTGCGATGCTATTTGGGCTGGTATATGTGGCGATGAAGATAGGGGTAGGTGAGATCTACGGGGCTTACGTTGCTGGCTTATCAATAAGCATGTTTAGGCTCGTTAAGGACCCAACCTTACTGTATGAGGTGCGCGTCGAGGAACTTGTGAGCAGGATGTCCACAGTGCTTCAGTTCTTCATAATCCCTATCTTCTTTATATACGTTGGCGCGAGGACGGACGCGTCCCTAATAGTGTCCAGCACCACGCTACTGGTACTGACACTAGCAGTTATTGGGAAGTTCGTGGGGGCAAGCCTTCCACTGGTCCTAAAGGGTGAGTATGCGGCGGGGATAAGCATGGGTATAGCGATGAATGTCAGGGGCTCCATAGAACCTGCGGTAGCGTTAATAGCGCTTGAGAAGGGATTAATAAGCACCGATATATTCACAGCCATCGTGTCAGTATCACTTATAACGTCAGCAGCCGTGCCACTGGTCTTCAGGGTAATAAGCGAGTACGTTGAGATCTGATGACGTTCATTTAGGTCAGAACTTTTAACAAGGTACCCACATATCCAGTGAATCACTTGGAGGAGGGGAACATTTTGCCAGGCGGTGAGGACATAGTATTTGAGACCCTAGCCAGAATTTCTTCCAGCATATTCGTCAATAGGGAGGTACTGAGGCCGGACTACGTACCGAACACCCTACCACACAGGGAGGAGCAAATAAGGAAGCTCACTGAACACCTAGCCCCTCTGCTAAGGGGTGAGCGGCCAAGCAACATATTCATCTACGGCCTAACGGGTACGGGTAAGACCGCAGTAACTAAGTACGTACTGAGGAAGGTGAAGGAATTCAGCAGGAGTAAGGGGTTAACGCACTTCACGTTTTCCTATACTAACTGCAGGCATGACGACACCACCTACAGGGTTCTAGCTAATATCGTCGAGTCTCTAGGGCATAGAGTGCCGTTCACGGGTCTCTCAACAGCTGAAGTATTCAGGAGGTTCAAGAGGGCGGTGGAGGCCTCCGGAAAGATCGTGGTTGCGGTGCTTGACGAAATAGACTTCCTGATCAAGAGAGCGGGAGATGAGTTGCTCTACAGGCTCACGAGAATTAATGACGAGCTAAGTAAGGGTAAAGTCAGTGTAATAGGGATAACGAATGACGTTAGGATAACGGAAAGGCTAGATCCTAGGGTCAGGTCAAGCCTAGGGGAGGTCGAAATAGTGTTCCCGCCGTACGATGCTCTTCAATTAACGGACATACTTAAGGAACGCGCCACTAAAGCCTTTAGGGAAGGTGTGCTCGAGGAAGGCGTAATAGAGTACTGCGCCTCAATAGCGGCAAAGGAACACGGCGACGCAAGGAGGGCGCTAGACCTACTCAGGGTAGCTGGTGAGATAGCTGAGAGGGCGGGCGATAAACGCGTCACGATAGCTCACGTCCGCATAGCTAGGGAAGAGATAGAGAGGGATATGGTCGTTGATGTGGTCAGGACCCTACCGTATCACGGGAAACTAGTGCTTCTCGTTATCGCCCTGGCTGGTGGCCGCTTCGACAGTACTGGGGAGCTCTACGCTAATTACCGCGAGGTTGCCGTAAGGCTTGGCATTGAGCCCGTTACGCAGCGCCGGGTAAGCGACATAGTAAGTGAACTTGATATGCTTGGCATAGTGTCAGCTAAAATAATTAATCGTGGTAGGTACGGTAAAACCAGGCAGATAATCCTGACCGTAGACCCTAATACTATACTCAAGGCGTTCGAAGATGATCCGAGGATCGGGTGGTTCATTAAGCACGGTCGGGGTAGATGATGGTTTTTTCCCCATGGTCTGTAAGGAACTACGATGCCGTACACTTCTGGTTGCAGTTCTTTGCAAAGGTCTTCAGGTGGAGGACGTCAAGATCGAGTCAATAACCGTTGATGATCTAGACGGCACTCAAGTAGTACTTAAATTAATCAAGAGATTGAAGAGGGTGCCTGAAGCGATATTCATAGATGGCGTAACTGTTGCGGGGTTTAATATAGTGAACCCGGAGGAACTGTACTCAAAGACCGGTATACCTGTAGTTACAGTGTTCAAACATGAACTAAACCTCAGGAAGATAAGGGAAGCATTGGAGAAGCACTTTCCAGATTGGGGTGTTAGGTACGGCATAATTGAGAAAGTTTACAGGCATTCCACCTACGTCCAAACACCTTGGAGGCCTCTCCGAATATCGGCTTACGGGATACCGCCCTACCGCGCGGCAGACTACATAATAAGGCTCCAGAATACGTCACCTATTCCGGAACCACTACGATTAGCTGATATCATAGCCTCTGGGTTAACAAGAAGCAACGTATTAATGCTGAGCATAAACAAAGGCGTAACTAATAAGTGGAGATGAAAGGGGGAATCACGTCATCGACGACCTTATGTTCTCAAGTCTAGCCACCACGATGTCGGTTATTTCACTCGGTAATGCCGTGACCGTAGGTATCCCATGCTTTAATAATAGCTTAACCCCCTCCATCTTATTCTTGAGGGTGCCTAGGCTACGTAACCTGTAAACCGCAGCCTCAATGCCTTCCAGCGTCTTAGCCTCAAAAGCCTCAACCATAGGAATAATTACCATAACTGTGTTCCCTAGGCTCTTTAGCTTAGAGGCAGCGTCGACAATCTCCCTAGCCTCGTCAACACCTCCGTAAAGAATCGTGAATATTATTATCACATTACGCTCCCTTGGTAAGACAGGCACTAACTTCTTCAGAACTAGATCCTTTAATCTAACGCTTGGTGACGCAAGTATCATATCCCACGGCAGTCTTGACACATCATCAATAACTCGCATCAAAGACCTGCGGCCGCGCACCAACACGGGTTTATCCACAAATCTATGGATTACTGCTACAGAGTCCCCTCGCCTTAACGCGTAAGCAGCTATCGACGCCGCGGCCTTAACGCTATACTCCAGCGGTGTCCTACCCCACTCACCTGAAAGCATATAGAGCGAAGCTTCAAGAACCAAGAATATGTTTAGAGAAACCTCATGCTCAAATTCCTTAACAAAGAGCCTCCTCATGCCATGTCGCGCCGACGCTTTCCACTCTATACGGCGATACTCATCACCCGGGACATACTCCCTTATACCGTAGAACTCAACACCGTGTCCCCTCCTT
>JAMOOZ010000356.1 GCA_027064885.1 Desulfurococcales archaeon | reverse complement strand
AAGAGATCGCTTAAGAGGCTAGGCGTTGATTCAATAGACCTAATGCAGGTTCACTGGCCGCCAGCCTGGCATAACATACCGACGTGTGAGTACATGCGTGCGTTAGAGAAGTTAGTTAACTTAGGCCTGATTAAGGCCATAGGCGTGAGTAACTTCGCTCCAGAGCTACTGGATTCAGCTAGGGCATGCTTAGCTAGGGAGGACGTAGTAAGCAATCAGGTCAGGTATAACTTAGTGGAGCGGGATGCAGAGAAGGAGATAATACCGTACGCTGAGGCTGAGGGGCTCTCGATAATAGCGTGGTCGCCCTTGGCTAAGGGGGTCCTAACAGGGAAGTACACGCTTGATAACCTCCCCGTGTTTACCGACGTAAGGCAGACCGACCCACTCTTCCACCCCGAGAACTTCAACATTATTTACAACACCTTGGTGAAGAAGCTCCTTGAGATCTCGAGGAAGTACGGGAAAACGTCAGCCCAGGTAGCGCTAAAGTGGTTAATTCAAGCCTCTAACACTATCATAGTGATACCGGGTGCGAAAAACGAAAAGCAGGTTGAAGACAACGCCGTAGCTGGCGAGAACTGGCACTTAAGCACCGAGGACTGGCTAATGCTTGAGGAGGTGAGCCGAAACTTAAGGATAAGCAGGGTGACTTGGTAGGCGTAGCGACGGAGCGACTCGCACTACGTAACACACATAAAGAGAACCTTTCCTTCCTTCCTTATTCTCGCCTTGATTGGGCGCTTAAGGGAGAGGCCCTCGATACTGCCGCAGGCTTCAGCTGTCTTAAGTAAAGACATCAGTAGCTGGGCTGAGGTCTCCGATAACTTGATGTTGTGTGCATCCGCTGCCCTCAGTACGGCATCGATAGCTGATAGCACGTCCTTCCCCGCCTCAAGCTCCACGTCAATGAACCCTTTGACTGAGGCGTAAACCTCCAGCGTCTTGGAGCACCGCTTAACAACGTTCTTAGCCCTTCTAAGTATTAGATATATGTCCGCCCTAGACTTGCCGAGTTTCTTAGCTATTTCGTCAACCTTCATCCCGCTGAAGTACATTTCAAGCACCTTAACCTGAGTCTCGGTGAAGTATGTGTCACCGTATCTTCCGGGCAATCCTAACACCTGTGGTGAGGGCTTAAGGACTACTATATTATTCACGAACAGTGCTTTAAAGCTGACTGATTGTTTAATGAATTCGATTGACAACCTCAAGTAAAATGTTAATTAGTGTTGCATTACTGAAGATTAATAATTCTTCAAAACATATAGTGTAAAGAGGTGTACACTTCTTGCTAGGAGGCTACGCAGGCAAGATACTTAGGGTTAACCTATGGTCAAGTAAAATAAGTATCGAGGAACTTCCTGAAGAAGTGCTCAAGAACTGGATCGGTGGGAGGGGGCTCGGAGTATACTTAATGCTCAAGGAAGTTGATCCGAAGGTTGACCCACTAAGCCCATCAAACAAAGCCATAGTCGCTACGGGCCCATTAACCGGTATACCTGGAGTGCCTTCAGCTGGTAGGTGGGCCTCAATAACTAAGTCCCCACTCACGAACACCGTACATGACTCCCAAAGCGGAGGCAAGTTCGGACCCGAACTCAAGTTTGCTGGCTTCGACGCCATCATAATCGAGGACAAGTCAGAGGAACCCGTATACCTCTGGATCAAGGACGGGAGGGTGGAGATAAGGGATGCGAAGCACCTCTGGGGTAAGGACGTACACGCAACAACCGACGCGATTCAGGAGGAGCTAGCGGCGGAGGTAGGTAAGGACGAGGCTAAGAAGATCAAGGTAGCATGCATAGGGCCAGCCGGAGAGAACCTAGTTAGGATAGCCTCAATAATGAACGACAAGAACAGAGCGGCAGGCAGAGGAGGTCACGGAGCCGTATGGGGCTCCAAGAAGCTCAAGGCCATAGCCGTACTGGGTCACGGTAAACCACCCGTAGCCGACCCAAGTAAGTTAAGGGATGTACTTACCAAGGCTATGGACAAGATTAAGAAGAACTCTGTAACTGCCGAAGCGCTACCTAAGCTCGGCACAGCAGTGCTAGTAAACATCATAAACAAGGCAGGAATACTTCCGACCAAAAACTTCAAGACAGGAGTGTTCCCGGGCGCCGAGAAGATCAGTGGTGAGAGACTAGCTAAGGAATTCGTGGACTGGAACAAACAGCGTGAGGAGATCTGTTGGGGATGCCCGATCGGATGTGCAAGGTACACTAAGGTAACGAACTCACCCTTCAGCGGTGAGGGTGGTGGACCTGAGTACGAAACCATATGGGCATTCGGTGCGCAGACAGGCACCGATAACCTGGAGGCGATCTGTAAAGCAAACTTCCTCTGCAATGAGCTAGGCCTAGACACGATATCCATGGGTCACACAATAGGAACGCTCTTGGAGCTAGTTGAGATGGGTAAGGTGCCGAAAGAGGCACTCCGCGGCCTAAAGGCAGAGTGGGGAACGCCTGAAGCCATTGTTGAACTAGTGTGGAGGACAGCTTACAGGTCAGGTATTGGTAACGACCTAGCGGAGGGAGCGTTAAGGCTAGCGAAGAAATATGGCATGCCAGACTTAGCGATGGTTGTTAGGGGTCAGGAGCTACCTGCCTATGACCCGAGAGGTGCTCAGGGCCACGGACTCGCGTACGCCACGAGCAACCGCGGAGGCTGCCACCTGAGGGCTTACATGATATCACCCGAGGTACTCGGTGTGCCTCAGCTAGTCGACAGGTTCAAGACCGAGGGTAAGCCAGCGATGGTGAAGCATTTCCAGGACGTATCAGCGGTCGTGGACTCACTAGTCGTATGTAAGTTCACGACATTCGCCCTATGGGCTGAGGACTTCGCCGAAATGCTCTCGGCCGTGACCGGCATACCCTACACTGCCAAGGACATTGAAGTAATAGGTGAGAGGATCTACAACGCTGAGAGGGCATTCAACGTCCTATCATTCGGTGACGGAAGGGAATATGACACACTACCCAAGAGGTTACTGGAGGAGCCAATGCCTGAAGGACCGAGCAAAGGCTACGTCGTTAAGCTGAACGAGATGCTTGACGAGTACTATAAGGTCAGGGGCTGGAAGGACGGCAGACCAAGTAGGGCTAAGCTAGAGGAGCTAGGCCTCAAGTGGCTTGCTGAGTGGTTGTCCGAGGAGAAGCTCCTGCCCGAGTAACAGCTGTAAACGCACCCCTTACTTTTTAACTAATCATATCCTGAACCTGATAATTAGTAGATTAGGAACCTTAACCCAACGTATTTTACTTTGCAGTTACCTAAAATTAATGACAGGTATGTCATATGAGCGTTAAGAATACTTTCAGGTTCTATGAATGGGAGGTAAAGTATGTTCCCTCGAAACCTTCCATACTAGTGATAGAAGTGACGACCAGATGCAACCTATCATGTATACATTGCTTCAGGAGAAGCATGCGGGAAGCCCAAGGCGACATGGATTACGAGTTATTCTCGAGGTTAATGCGGGAAGTGCGCGACTGGGGGGGTGTGGAAAAAATAACCTTAACCGGGTGGGGCGAACCCACGGTTCACCCTAATATACTTGATATGCTCGATCAGGCCAAGAAGGTTGCGAAGGAAGTATACCTGAGCACGAACGGCATAACCCTTGCTGAGTTAGCTGATGACTTAATAAGGATGAAGATCGACGGGCTTTATGTTAGCGTGGACTCCCCTGAAATAGAGACGTTCTCGAAGTTAAGGCTAGGAGGTTCACTTACTAAGGTTCTCGAGGGACTGAAGAGACTTAAGGAGCTAAAGTTCGCTAAGCACTCACCTAAGCCGGCAGTAACGATAATATTCACAATAACTAGGATGAACTACCATCAAGTAGTTGGGGCCTCGTTGCTTGCCAAAGAGGTAATGGCTAACAGGCTAGTCTACAGCAACTTAATACCACCTAACAAGGAGGTCGAGAACCTAACATGCTTAGGTGACGCTAAATGCACCGAGAAGGTACTAAGGGATATCGCTGAGGTAAGTAAAGAAGCAATGGACGGGAAACTATCGGTGCAGGCAACATACCTAAATATCAGGAGTTACTTCCTATGTCCGTTCATAAGTTACGGAGCCACATACATCTGCAGTGACGGAGCGGTAACACCATGTATGTACTTTGCCCACGACTGGAGTCCTATCCTATTCGGCGTGAGTAGACGGATCAGGAGAGTAGTGATGGGTAACTTACGAGAGCAAGACTTACTCAGTATCTGGCAATCACCCGACTACGTAAGGTTTAGGTTTGCCGTAAGATCCGGGCAGATGCCCTCCTGTCTGGACTGCGAGCTCGCTGAGTACTGTAGCTACACCTTAGAGAACACCTATGATTGCTTGGGCAATACACCATCATGCGGCTCCTGCCCCTTCGCTAAAAACCTATCCTTCTGCCCCGTCTAACTAGCTTCACCCCATCTACTCGCCATGTTCGTGGTGCGTGTGCGGGTGGGTATGACCTCCCCCTTCAACAGCTAGTAACATTGTTCTCGCTATGCTAACTCCTCGGATATTGACGAGCTTTCCTAGGAGCTCCTTAATCTCTTCAGTCTTGCCTCGCACGACTATGGCTAGCATGCAGTGATCCTCGTCTAGGTGAATGTGAAGGGTTGAAACTATGAGGTCAAGGAACCTATGCTGCACGTCCGTCAGCTCTTCGTCGGTGCCTTTACGAGAGTGGTCGTAGATGACGCCTATGATTCCCACGGCTCTCTCAGCGGTTTTCCATTTATGTTCGTTTATGAATAGCTTGAGGGCTTCCCTAACTAAGGCCGACTTACTCTTAATCCCTAAGGCCTTCATACATTCCTCAAGCTCCTGGACAAGGGACTCAGGAACATATATACCGAACTTCTCCCTCAGCGCCGAGCACCGCGATTGATAACGATTAAGAAGTTAATTAAGGAAAACGAAAGCATTATGCCTTCCTAACCTTTCGAACGGAGACAAACTTAGATGACGCTAGGTAAAACCTGAACGGCTTATCCAAATCCTTAGTCACGCCTACCCTGAAGTCACGCACGACATCATCGTCACTCACTCGTAGCCCGATGTCCTCTATCCATAGCCCGTTTGCTCTCCTAACGTACATTTGTGTCTTATGGAATGACTTATCCACGCGTAACGCGCGGGTTAACCTGCCCGGCCCAGACGTAAGTGACTTAACATTTGATAAGCTTCTCAAGTCGCGGAATCTTATCATGTGTTCCACGCCCTCCACAGGCTCTATGGCACGGAAAAGAATAGCGCCGCCAGCACAGTCCTCGTGAGCAACCACGTTAAGCATCCAGTGAGTGTGTATGCCGTACACTAAGGCTAGACCGCACTCTCCGTAAAGGGTTTTCTTCAGGTCCCCGCCCTTCCTAGCCCTTGAGGCAGGATC
This sequence comes from Desulfurococcales archaeon, assembly GCA_027064885.1. Lineage (GTDB taxonomy): Archaea > Thermoproteota > Thermoprotei_A > Sulfolobales > NBVN01 > WAOL01. The sequence goes on along the minus strand of JAMOOZ010000356.1, from coordinate 25 downwards.
CTCGGAACCGAAGTACGCCTCAACC
>JAMOOZ010000355.1 GCA_027064885.1 Desulfurococcales archaeon | reverse complement strand
CAAGAAGGTGTGGGGCGCGCCAGTAGTTAATTACTCTAGGGAGCCTACGAGGAGGGTTACGCTGGACATCGGCGTTGCTTACGGCACCGACTTGAGCAAAGCGATCGACGTCACTATGGGCATACTTAAGGCTCACCCCAAGGTGCTCGACGACCCCGAACCCGCGGTCGTCGTGACGCAACTAAAAGACTCGAGCATTAACCTCCAGGTGCGTGCATGGGTTAGGAGGGAGGACTACGGCGCCGTCAAGGCCGACCTAATAAGGGGCATATACGAAGAGTTCGGGAAGGCAGGCATAGAGATACCCTACCCGCAACTCGACGTACACATCCGCGACATGCCTGCCTCGAACCGTTCAAGGATGTAAGTAAAAATCACTTTCCTTTTCCTTAATCATGTGTGTAGAGGCATGTAAGGGGTCTGATCGGGTATACCTTCCTGGATTACTCGGTCGCATTCCCGCTCGTTATGTATGTCACGACGTAATTAATTTCCTAAACCCACTCCTCCACAACCGAAACGTATTAAGTTAAACTTATTTTACAGAACTAATTACATTCTAACATTGGTGAAGGAACCTAAGAAGACATCCCCGAGGGTGCCTTCATGGTTGGAAAAGCCAAGTTTACGCGTTCGCACTCCTTTAAACAGGCACGTAATGCTATCTCATCCGTTCTCGCCGTGACGCTACTCATACTTGTGTCCATAGCTGTAGGCGTCGTTGTTTATGTATTCATATTTAACTACGTGACTAGGGAACCTCAGGTAAGTCCCTCCATAATTAAGATTGAAGCATATGAGCGGCACGGCAGGCTACTTAAGCTATACGTATCGAACGAGGGCGACGGCATAGCCACCATAGACAGGATATACTATGAGGACGGACGTAAGGCAATCCCGCTACAGTACGCGACGTTCACAACAGCCTCAGCGTCAGCGGAGCTATGGGGCGGTGACACATGGACCGTCGACCCCCTCACCCTCACCGTCAAGCGCGTCAGTGAGGGCAAGATCCTCTCAGACAACTTCACAATTAAAAACACAACAATCTGGGACTATGACTACATAAACCACAACAATGCATGGAGTGCGATATACAACGATAACGACGGGTTGAAAATCCTCTCAAAAAGTAATGGCGGGTGGGCCGTGAGAGGCATCGCAAGCAATAACCCCATAGACCTAAGCGGAAACACGGTAATCATAGTGGACATGATGAAAACCAACTACCACGTGCCTTACGGAGACGCTGCTGGATCGCCCTTCGCGGCATGCATGTACCTAACAATTAATGACCCGCATAGCGATCAGAGTTATAAGGATCCGTACTATAACGCCCCCTGGTTCGCGCTGAAACTATACCCTACATCTTACGGAACCGTAGCCCAGCTAGTCGTTAGGGACTCCAGCGGCACCGTAAGCTATCAGGACATCTACACCTGGTACTCTGGCTCGGTGTCTCAGCCACGCGTTAGGGCGATCCTAATATTCAATGAATCGAGTAAGGTGTACTATTACATGTGGCTATATGATGGTAATACCCTCAAGGACTTTAGGGTAGGGTCCTTCTCAAATGCCGTAGTCACTCAGCTAAAGAACGCAGGACAGGCGTACCTCCACCTAACGATAGATAACAGAGTAACAACGTCCTCCAGGAAGGTTCACGTGAGGTATATCCGTGTCTCCAGGAGTAGCGAGCTACGCATTAATGGGGTTGAGCCGGGCTGGTTAGTTAATGTTACTGATACCGTGACTGGTTATAGTGAGGTCGTCACGGCTACCTCAACCTCCGTCACTATAGACCTACTGCCCTTCATAGTGAAGAATGTGAAGAACGATGGTATGGGACTACCGATCAAGGGTTCCATAAAGGTACTCACCACGGGAGGGGACGCTGGGATCACTATTAATCCCCACCGGGTCAGGGAACTCATACTAGCCCTTCCTCCGAATACGTCCCAAATATTCACAATTAAGATAACAACAAAGGATGGAGGGATCACGTCACTCACAATAAGGTCTTGAGTAAGATCTAGTGGTGGTTGGGCCTTCGTTCACTGAATAATGAAAAATATATTTTTCTGCTTTAGATGTCGTTGCTGGGCTCAAGCATATAGTCAGGTATGTAAGGATTCGTGAGTAGTTGGTTTCGGGGGCTGGAATGTCTTACGAGGTCTTTAACGAGTACTGTAGTGTCTATGATGAGTGGTACGTTAGGAACCGCTATGTTTGGTTGAGTGAGTGCTTGTGCCTTAAGTCGCTAGGTATTAGTGGTTTGGTGCTGGATATTGGTGTTGGGACCGGTGCCTTTATGGAATGCATTCAAGGGACAGTTATAGGGGTTGATCCCGCGCTTAAGCCCCTAGCCCTGGCTGCTGAAAGGGGAGCCGTACCTGTTGCTGCGTTCGGCGAGTACCTACCGTTTAGGGATAGCGTGTTTGACTGGGCCGTACTCGTGGTCACTATATGCTTCCTCAGCGACCCTCTTAAGGTCCTGCGGGAAACGTACCGCGTCCTGAAGCCAGGCGGGCATATCGTCATATGCTTTGTTCCCAGAGAGAGTGAGTGGGGTAGGTACTACGCTATGAAGATGTGGAGAGGAGAATCCGTATTCTACAAGCATGCGAGATTCTACAACGTGAGGGAGGTGATAAACCTCCTGTTCAGTGCGGGCTTCAGGTTCAGGGAATTCACCTCAACCCTATGTAGAGATCCTTACTCACCGCCTACCCTAGAGTACCCTGGTAGAGGGCTGGGTGGCTGCGGGTTCGTGTGCGTGGAGGGCGCCAAGCCCCCAGCTCACTAATATTAATTTCCCTTCGAGTCCCACGTCCAGCACAGAGAGGTTTGCCAATGAGGTTATTGAGTAACGGTGCTTCTTACCTCTCTCACAGAGCAGAACACAGTAAATCCCCCTACGCTGGGAAAACGCTTGTGGCGGTCATTAACGGGAATGAGATCTGGAAGCTTCCTTACTCATTCTCTCAACATCCCATACCTCTAACCCTGTCTCGCCACTTACCACGTGTTTTTCCGGAACTATGAGTATCTTTCTTTCGGCATCGAACTTACTTAGCTTCTCTTCCGCTTCCCTCACTTCTTCCCGAGTAACTCTTCTTTTCCACTTTACCTCACCAACCACCTTGAGTCTCTTGTACTCCACTAGCGCTATATCTACTTCCGGCTTCAGTATTTTCACGGGTTTTAGTCCCCATAGCCTTGAGAGTAGCCTCTCCGCGAACTGCTCGATAAGGAATGAGGCCCTATTCCTGAATACCTTGAGTAGGAATTCCTTGCCCCAGAGACTTAAGCCTTCGTAGAACCCGTATTTTTCCTCAACGTAGAACCCGAATGCCGTTAGTGGGGATACGTGCCTCAGAACGTACCTCTTCGACCCAAAGATACTCACCTTCTCTAGGAATCCTGCCTTCACCAGCATGTCTATGTACTTGGCCACGAGGCCTGTGTTCTCCTTAGGTATGAGTCCCATGCTGTATAGTTTGGATGTGATCTTCGAGGGCTTACTGATTCCTGTGGACGCGATTCTTAGGATGCCCTCAAACCTCCTGCTGAAGGTTATTTCCTCTTCCTTAAGAACCTCTGATAGCAGGGATATGGAGAAGTTCAGTGAACCCTCAAGTATTGGGGTAGAGCTCCTTGCCTATCTGCGTGGGTTCCTGATAGAACAGGATTCTCTCTAATTCCTCGCCAGTCGCCGGCCTGAAGAACGAGAGCAGGTCTATAGGTTCTAGGAGGGTTACGGGTACTTCGGTAAAGAGCCCCTTCAAGGGGGCGTCCGGGCTGTAAGTGAAGCGTCTCACTAAGTGAATAGTCGAGGTAATTAGGACTAACTCCTCAGGAATGTCTCCTGACTGTAGTCTATGCGTGAACTCCTCCGGAGCCCTGTGAAACTCATCTATCACTACCCTACCCTTCCTGAGGAGTGGGAGGAACGAACGGAGGTCATATGAAGCGTCTTCCTCGGGAAGAAAGAACTCACCGCTCGGCTTAACGTAAGCGTATAGCCAGTCCTTAAGGACATGCCTAACTAAAGTGGTTTTACCTGTTTTCCTCCTACCAAAGAGCAGGACCCTCCTACAACCCCTCAGCAATTCCTCATACTTAGGTCTAGGAACATACATTAAATATTACACCAGGTAAATTACTGTCAGTAATCAATTATAAACACTCGCAAACGCGCCTTAATCCAGTACCTGTCAATTCAATTTCTCTAGGATTTCATGTATTACGTCATCCGAGATTCTGAAACCTTGATGCTTAAGTTGCTTCAAAAACCGAATTAACATACCCTTAACCATTATTCCCTCATCGTAAGCTTCCCGTAGAAGCCCAAGCGTACCTACTACCTTTAACCCCATTGATTTAGCCTTTGATCTAGCAATTCTATCATCTAAAGCCACCTTACAGTTTTGCTCAAGTGCTAACGCGATTGCTTCTGCCTCACCTAAACCTAAGGGGTCGTGTAATGCCTTTACGAGCGATTGGTTCTCAGGAATAGAGATCTTAGCCCTGTCCTGCTGAATGAGGCATGTTTATCTTAGCTAGAGCTATCACTACACTTGAGTTAACAACTATGCACAAGTTAGTCAAGTTTCAGTTCCTCGCGTAATTCTTCATCACTGTACGGGTAAGCTACTATCCCTCTTTTACGAAGTTCGTGGAGGAAATCATAAAGATTTATCCCGGCTAGCTCGGCCGCACGCTCAACACTAACTACGCCGCGTACGAAGAGATCTATAGCATAAGCTAATCTAACATCCTTTTCCACATCCCCCACATAATGAGCAGGCACCCGAACCCTCACCAAAACCTCCTGGGGCAAAGCACACCTCCTCCAGTTATTGGCTTCATACGTTATTAGGCGTTAAAAGCCAATTAAGTGTTTTAAAACTGTCAGGGGGTTTTCTCCACTTAAACAATACATGCATCGGGTTCCAATGCATTCCTGGTGCTGAAATGCATACGTACCTAGCATTGCCTGACGCTATAGCGACCTTCCTTGCCTTGGTCTACGGCTTGAACATATGTGTGCCTAGCATGGGGAGTAACCTCCGTAGGGCGCGTGTGGGGGTTTGGCATATATCCATAAATCTGGCGGTGAAGCCCCTTGTAGAGAGGGCGCTTCCTTGGGTGACGCTTAGGTTAATGCTATTGAGTAGCGTGGTTTCATGCATTGTCTTCTCGTACCCACTATATCTGCTACTGGCGGTATCGCGTAGTGTGTTGCCGCCGGCGGCGTTCCACAGAACCATAAACGCGTTGTGGAGGGTCCCGCAGTTCGTTACTAGGGCCAGTGATGAGCGTAGGTATGGGGATGTAGCCAAGGCAATGCTCATTTCTTAGGTAGCGTGGGGTGTAATGGTAGCGGTAACGTTAGGGCTTGTGAGCATCATGACCTGATCTGAGGGTAGGCAAGGATCTAGGCTTAAGCCTTAACTAAGGGTTAAGCGTTAATGTGTGTGGTGTGTGGAGGGAAGCCTTCATGGGTGGGGAGGTGCTGGA
>JAMOOZ010000354.1 GCA_027064885.1 Desulfurococcales archaeon | reverse complement strand
TCCCTGATGCCAAACCCACTACCCTAGCTGGTAATAGGTACTGATTATCCCTCGCTATGAGGAATATGTTAACCCATCCACCGAGTAGCGCCGTAATAATGTTTCCAACGAGTAACGCTATAAAGACATAACCAGGACCGTAGGGACTCACCAGCCCGAAATACGTTGCGACAACAATGGCTGTAACGGCTCCCCACTTGGCAACGGTTGTGCCAACCCTTTCAAGCCAAGCTGGCATACCTAACTTCACAGCGTTCTTAACCTCACCCGCGTCCCACACCCTAGGCCCTATGCCACTCCAAGCGGCGTACCCCACCCCTATACTAAGAGCAATGAAAGAACCGATTAGGAATGATTCAAAACAAGATAGAGGATCTACGGCACTCCGCCACATAACGTAGAGTAATGCGTACCTAGTGAAGTTGCTCAGAAGCACTACTCGGGAGTATGCAGTATCATCAAGAAGTAGTGCTGGTAACTGCGCTGGAAGAGAAGCCATAAAGGAGAGCATAAGCATGGACGCCCATAAGAAAACATTAGCATGAGTCACGGCCCAGGAAACTAGTAATGTAGCACCCACCACACCAGCTAGCAAAGCGTTCAGCGCTACAGAGGACCAATAAAGTTTGCCGAATCTAATCGCCCCTTTCCTCCCTAACCTCATGTACGTCCTCAGAAGGAGCATCACGCCATGATTCATTGGCGGTTCAGCAACAGGTCTAAGTAAGGATGCTACCGAGAGGGCGAGCACTACGGCAGTAACGGATTGGGGTGCGGTATTAATCAGCGTTAAGGTAGCTACTAACCAGTACGTCGTAGTCATTAAGACGTCAAGTACTGAGAGTACCTGTACCTTAACATACCTACTAGTAAGTACTCTTTCCTCTACTGAAGCCTGCAATTCCTTGAACCAAGATATTTCATTCGAGCACGTCATTAAAATTAGTCGCTTACTGCCTGCTAAGGAGTAGCTTTATTTTGCTTTACCCATGCATTACTTTGGGATCGCCTATTGCCAGACACGCCTTCCTCAAAAGACAGACGCATTTGGGAGCACCCAATACTCACCTTCAAGCGCGGAAGGCGCGTTAAGTTCTACTTCAACGGTAGCGTCGTTGAGGGTTATGAAGGAGAAAGCATTGCCGCAGCACTGTATGCTGCCAGATACGGTGTTTTCAGCCGCTCCCCATACAAGGGGAGGGCTAGAGGAGCGTTCTGCATGATAGGCAAGTGCAGCTCATGCTTCGCCGTCGTAGATGGCGTGCCGAACACGAGGACGTGTATTGAGCCTGTCCGCGATGGCGTTAAAGTAGAGTTCCAGGAGGGACTTGCTGAAATACCATCCGCTACAGGAGGCCTCGAGGGTAAGGAGGAGGAAGTCATTGAGGGTGTTGACGTCCTAGTCATTGGTGGCGGGCCTGCAGGTCTAGCGGCCGCCATAGCCGCGGCGAAGCACGGCTTAAGTGTGTTGATAGTTAACGAGCACTTCAAGCTAGGCGGGCAGTTAGTCAAGCAGACCCACAAATTCTTCGGCTCTAAGGACCTCTTCGGCGGGTTGAGAGGGTTCCAGGTGGCTGAGAAGTTAGAGAATCAGGTTAGGTCAATGCACAACGTTAGGGTACTTCTTCAAGCCACTGCCTATGGATTCTTCAGAGGTGGATGGGTAGGGATAGCAGGGAAGGACAGGCTGTACAGGGTTAAGCCACGCTTCGTCATAGCCGCTCCCGGAGCGGCAGAGAGGCACCTGGCATTCCCTGGAAACGACTTACCTGGCGTGATGGGGGCTGGTGGAGCGCAGACCCTGATGAATGAGTATGGCATACTGCCTGGGGATGAAGTACTCGTAGTTGGGTCAGGCAATGTTGGCGTGATAGTCTCGTATCAGCTCCTCCAAGCAGGGGCAAAGGTAAAGGGCATCGTGGAGATACTGCCGTACATCGGCGCGTGGTTCGTGCACGCCGCTAAGATCAGGAGGTACGGCGTCAAGGTCTATACTAGGCACACAATTAAGGAGGTTTGGGGGAAGGACAGGGTTGAGGGAGCAACTATCGTTAAGGTTGATGAGCACTTCAAGCCCGTGCCGGGAAGTGAGATCGACATACCTTGCGACCTTGTCCTAATAGCTGTTGGCCTCACCCCCGACACTAGGTTACTAGCGCAAGCAGGTGCGGCAGTCACGTGGGTGCCGGAACTGGGTGGCTTAGTACCCATAAGGACTAAGTACCTCGAGACGTCCGTCCCCGGGCTATTCATAGCTGGTGATGCGTCCGGTATAGAGGAGGCAACCACAGCAATGATTGAGGGAGAGATAGCGGGTCTCTCTGCCGTAGTCAAGGCTGGTGCCGACGATGGAGGCGGTGCCGCCGAGCGCAGGGATGCCCTGCTGAAGTTCCTGTGGGACGAGTACAGAGCGTCACCAGTCGTCGCTAAGGCTAAGGCAGGTAAGCTCAAGGTGACTGTGGGTGAGGACGAGATGGAGAGGATTAGGATGAGCAACCCGCCACCCGTAAGGTTCGGTTCGTGAGGTGATGGTTATGGGTTCGGGCGTACCCTCCTATAAGGAAACAGGTATAATCACTGTGGAGGAACTCAAGCGCTTAGGCTTAATGCCTCCTGAAGAGCGTCTGGCTCGAGGCCCTGTCGCGATACCTGAGTGTCCTGAGGAAATACCGTGTAATATCTGCGTAGTTTCATGCCCGCAGCACGCAATAAGCATTGAGGGCATTAAGGGCTTACCAAGGATAGATTGGGACAAATGCATTGGTTGTGGAGTGTGTGTGGCTAAGTGCCCAGGACTAGCAATATTCGTGGTTGACGTGTCCAAACCAGGCGAGTACGCATACGTAACGGTTCCCCACGAGTTCCTTCCAGCACCTAAGGTCGGCGACGTCGTTGACCTACTCGGCAGGGACGGTAAGGTGGTCGGTAAGGGTGAGGTGGTCAAGGCGTGGGAGACAAACAAAACCTGGGTGGTCACGGTACGTGTTCCAAAGGAACTCGCGATGGAGGTGAGGGGAATATGGGTGAGGAAGTAAGGAAACACCCCGTAATAATATGTAGGTGCAGAGACGTCACACTGGATGACGTGCTGAGGGCAATTGACGAGGGTTGTGAGGATCTAGAATGCATTAAGAGGCGTTTGGGCCTTGGTATGGGACCCTGTCAGGGGAGGACGTGTATACCCTTAGTAGTAGGTATTATGGCGAGGAGACTAGGTAAGAAGCCCGATGAACTACTCATACCCAAGCCCAGAGCCCCAGTAACGCCAATACCGGTATCTCTCCTCCTTAAGTCTGTGGATGTTAAGGATGAAGGAGGTGGTGAGGATGCGTGAAGAGGTAGAGGTACTCATTATTGGAGCCGGCATATCCGGCCTAGCCACAGCTTACTCGCTTCAGAAGAGGGGTGTTAAGGACATACTGGTTCTCGACGAGTCGTATATAGGTGCGGGATCCACTGGTAGGTGCGCTACTGGCATAAGGGCTTCCTTCACCTCCAAGGAACACGTAGTCCTCATGAAACACAGTATCGATCTATGGAAGAAGTACGCTGCAGGCGAGTTAGGGCGGGCAGGACTATACTACGACCAATCAGGTTATGTATGGGTAGCGACACGCGACGAGAGTGCAGAGTTCTTCGAGAAACTAGCAAAACTCCACAACTCACTAGGCGTGAACACGAAGATCATAGGGATCGATGAACTAAAGGAGATAGTACCTCCCATGAAGGTGGATGGTGTTGCAGGGGCAATGTTCGACCCAACAGCTGGCAAGTCCTATCCATTCGACACGATCTTCGCGTTCCTAAAGCTAGTGAAGGGACGAGGTGCCGAGGTGATTACGAGGGTTAAAGTAACGAAGATACTTACCTCCTCAGGGAAGGTTACTGGGGTGGAGGTAGAGGGAGGTAAGATCATTAAGGCTCCCATAGTGGTCGTCACTGCTGGCTACGGAAGCCGGGAATTACTAGGGACAGTAGGGGTGAAGCTACCGATAGAGAACATACCTAGGCATGCCCTCATTACGGAACCCTACAAAGAGGCATTCAAACCCCTCGTAATAGACTGGGACACGCCTGGCGTCCCCTACATAGTTCAGTCGAAGGAGGGAGGGTTCTTCATGGGACGCGACATCGAGGAGAAACCGGAACTTCCACTCATATCGCAACGCATAGACTTCATGCCTAAGGCAGTAAAGCCCCTGACGAAGTTCTTCCCATGGCTAAGGAACGTCAGGGTCCTAAGGTACTGGATAGGGTACTACGTAACGACGCCTGATCACCACCCCGTTTACGGCCCCGTTAAGGACGTTGAAGGCCTCTACATAGCGGCAGGGTACAGCGGACACGGATACATGATGGGCCCTATAACCGGGGAACTAATGGCGGAGTGGATACTGAACGAGAAACCACACATACCTGAAGCAGAAAGACTAACACTAGACAGGTTCGAGAAGGGCGCGCTAATAAAGGAACTAGCGGTAGTAGGGTAAAAACGAAGTAACGCAGGGAGACATCAATGTCAGCAGGCGCAACGGCAGCAGCCGTTGCTGGTGCAGCGGCAGCAACGACTTCATCAAGCGCCCACACATTAATATACACGTTCCTAGTAATGACCCCCCAACAATTTATGAACGCCGTGAATAGTGTCAAGGGAGAAGTAATCGTTGTTGAAGTTGTGAGAAAGGAGGGAGTAATACATAAAAGCACAGCCCACTACTACGTAACAAGCCTACAGGGACTAATTGCCGTGACTAAAAGTACCCAACCCATCTCCCTCCCTTCTCACGCTAAGGTAATTTCAGCATCAGACATAATACTCCCTGCAATAGTTAGGGAAACTCTAAACAATATCAAGAGGTCTGAACATCCCCAACAATGATACTAGACACTCCCAGCACCCACAAAACAACCCAACCCTCACTTAACAAATACTCTCTTTTTTATTTTATTATGTGAATAGGCAGGGCTTTAGCTAGTGTTTACCCCGTAACCGATACTGCAGCAGGTAGTGTGGTTCACTACGTCCTTCAATAACCTAGGGCGAGAAACGAAATACCTGTTGTGTTTATTGAGATACCATTCTCATAATAATTCAAAAATAAAAATGAGAGTCTTTAGAAGTCCTTGCGGTTAAAATCATAACCTATTTAAGCACAAGCGCCTCATATATTTCACGGTGATGATTGATGGCGATCTTTAAGAAGAAGCTTACGGAGATGGAAGCCCCTTCGGTGCTTGCTGAGATTATTAGGGTTATTATAACTAATGCCGCAGTAGATCCAGTATCAATCATTAAGCAGTACGTACCCGTCCCTATGCCCTCCCTGCCCTCGCCACCCGGCAAGGAAGAGTTCGCTGACGTAATAGCTAGGGCCATAGTAACAGGTATGCCCAGGGAGAAGGCGTTAGAGATATTAAAAGAGATTAAGAACGAGTTGAAGGATTACAAAGTGTGAAACCTAGGAGCTATGTAGGAAGAGGATATGCCCTCATCAAAGAACCAGTAAGCCCTTACTTCACTAGGCCTTATCAAAATGTTTTTATTACTAAAGCGTTTTATCCTAATGCACAATATAAGTATAAGTTCTGCCTTAGTATTTCGTACCGATCAAAATTGTCCCCTTCTTAGGGTAGAATACTTCTTTTCTATAGCACTTCCAAAGCACACGCCTGCACCTTAAGAATTACCAGCGCATTACTAAGTGTTTTCGTTACTTATAGCGTGCATGGGTTAGGATAAGTGCTCCGAGGTTGTAGTTTTATATAATTCTTTAATGCTTATGGCGAAGGGTTCAAGTGAGGAACACTTGGCTAGGCATTAAGTTCTGCTTCAAGTTCCCTGAGAAATTCTTTTACGAACTTAATTCTCCGTCCAGCCTCTCTCCTACCTTCGGGAGTCCACATAAGGGAAGGTAACTTAAGTATCTTCGACTCAAAATGAACGATCGAGTCCTTAATGCTCCTACCTATGATGGCGGAGTACATAAATACCCTTACAACGCCTACAGCGCCTAACGCGTCAAGCTTATCCGCGTCACTAAGGATTTTAGCTTCGAGTGACTTGGGTTCCCTACCTGCAGAGAAGGAGTGTGCCTCGATGGCATGAACCACCGCCTCAACCTTCTCCTTGGGAAGACCTAAGGCCTTCAGAATCACTTCAGCCACACGGGCTGAGGCGAGAGCGTGGTCGAAAGCCTTCTTGGCGTTGTTCCTCCCACCATTCCTGGCAATGTCGTGTAGAAGAGCGGAAAGCTCGATAACTTCCCTATCAGCTTCCGGGTAGTTACTGGCTATCCTTAACGCGAGACGCCTAACCCGCTCAACGTGTGGGTACCCATGGACAGGATCGGGACTCATAACTCCCTTCACGATTTCCTCCACGACGTCAACTACGCTCAATAAAACCCCAAAGACTGGCTCCAAGTAGGGACACCTTATAAAGCGTAACACGCAACACGGCGTGCTGGCTACGGTAATACTGCATTAGCACCTTGAACCCGGTCTTATAAGGAGTAAGGGACACCAGTTTGGAGACGGTGGTAATTAGTGTCTGAGGACGTAACCCTAGAGTGGGTTGAGCCCCAGCCTAAACCCTTAGTTAAGGGTACAGAGTCTCATGAAGAAGTGTTGGGGGCCGAGCCCGCCTTCAACGCCGTGCTAATAGTTGACGCTAAGACAGGAGAACTCACGGATATCGGTGTTAACTCTTCAACGCGTCTCTCAGACCCTGAAGCATTCGCTAAGGCAGTGACTATTGTGTCATGCATAGCGCAAGGTGCGGTTAAGGAGCTGGGTAGTAGGGAGGTGAAGGAGCTGGACATAGTCACTGAGGACGCGTTAATTGTGGTACTACACGACGGCAAGTACCTGAGAGTAGGGATCTCCTCAACGTAAATAAGTAATTTTCATACAGCACATAGGTCTCCACACTACGGCATCACTGACAACGTAAGCACGTAAAAACACGAACGTAGCTTTCTGCCTGAAGACTTTTTAGATTGTGTCAAGAGTTGAAACTATGGGTTCAAAGATTGGATACCACGCAAGCATTAGTCGAGAATCCTGAGACTGACCCGCCAAAACATCGTCCCAGATTCCAGGTTGTTGTTATCCCAGAGCGTTGCAAGGAGTGCGGCCTATGCATACATGTATGCCCTAAGAACGTTCTCGAGAAAGGCATTAAAGCAAACTCCCGCGGGTATAAGTACCCAGTCCCCGTCAGGCCCGAGGACTGCGTTGGTTGCAGGTTATGTGAGTTCAACTGTCCTGACTTCGCAATATATGTCGTGCCTGCGGGGTGAGATAACGTGGGTCACTGCGAGTACATACCCGCGAACATCGCCATCGCGGAGGGCGCGATGGCAGCGGGCCTGAACTTCTTCGCAGGATACCCGATAACGCCGGCCTCAGACCTTTTCGAGTACTTAGCAGAGAAGCTCCCGGGGCGTGGCGGGGTCGTCGTTCAGTTCGAGGACGAGATAGGCTCAATAAACTCGGTTATTGGTGCAGCGTGGGCTGGAGCCAAAGCGATGACCGCAACCTCAGGACCGGGCTTCTCCCTAATGGTCGAGGGTTTAGGTTTAGCAATAATGACTGAAACACCTCTAGTTCTCGTGGACGTTATGCGTGCAGGTCCCTCCACAGGTGTGCCAACGAAAACAACTCAATCCGACGTTTACCAGGTGAGGTTCGCGGCCCATGGTGAATACTCAATACCGGTGCTCGCTCCTTGGTCCGCGCAGGAGGCCTTTGACCTAACGGTTAAGGCCTTCAATATAGCTGAGGCCCTACGCACCCCAGTAATACTCCTCAGTGATGCTGCCTTAGCCCACACATGGGAGCGTGTCGAAATTAAGGATCCTGAGGAAATTAATATTATTAAAAGGAGACCGCCATGTAACCCTCCTGAGAAGTTCAGGCTATATGAACCGTGCGAGGACTTGGTCCCCAGGATGGCTTACTTCGGTGAAGGCTACGGAATACTGGTTGAGTCCCTAGCACATGACGAGGAGGGGTTCTACTCGCCAAACACGGAAGCCTATGAACGCTTGGTAAGGAGGTTAGTTGCTAAGATAGAGAGGAATTCCCGCCTCATAGTTGATAATGAGGAGTACCTGACGCGAGGAGCGGAGTACGTGATCTACGCTTACGGTTCCACAGCGCGTTCAGCGTACGCTGTTGTCAAGGAGTTAAGGAGAGAGGGGTGGAAGGTAGGTTTATTCAGGCCTAAGGCGCTATGGCCCTTTGACGCGGAAGGCCTTAAAAAGGCAACGGAATCCGCAAGGAAGGTATTCGTAGTTGAAAACAACCTAGGTAAGATGGTCAGGGAAGTTGAGAGAGCTCTGAAGGATAAGGAGGTTATCCCGATAAACATCATAGATTTGGAGGTTCCGCCTCCAGATAAGATAAGAGAGGAGATCGGGAGGTGGTTATGAAGTGAGTGCTCACCCCCTAGACAAGTACCTTGTCACCAAGCGACTCCCGCACATATGGTGTCCGGGTTGCGGCATAGGCGTTGCTCTAGCGGCGATACTCCGTGCCATCGATAGAAGGGTTCGTGAGGGAACCCTAAAGCCCGAGAACCTAGTAATGGTTACTGGGATAGGATGCACCGCTAGGGCAGCCATATATGTGTCCTTTGACTCAGCCCACACAATACACGGGAGGGCAATACCATTCGCGTCGGGAGCTAAGCTCGCTAACCCCAAGCTAGAGATAATGGTGCTGGGAGGTGACGGAGACATAGCTGGGATAGGCGGCAATCACCTTCTGCATGCGGCGAGGCGCAACATGGATCTCACAGTATTCATGATCACGAACATGGTTTACGCAATGACTGGAGGGCAGGTAGCCCCAACCACGCCCACAGGAATGTACACCACGACAACGCCCAAAGGTAATCCAGAAACCCCGGTTAACGTGATTAAGCTCGTAGCATATCAAGGCGCGAACTACGTGGCGCGGGCCTCAACAACTCACCCAACCCTCATAGAGCGTTACACATACAGAGCCTTAGGGATGGAGGGCTTCAGGTTCATAGAGATAATATCACCATGCCCGGAGATATTCGGTAGGCACATAGGGTTCAAGAACCCTGCGGAGCTTTACGATGAAATAAAGAAGAAGTCCAGGTATAAACCGAAACCATCTCTCGAGGAATCAGACCTTGATTGGGAGAGAGGCTGGGTGCTGGGAGAGTTCATTGAAAGAAATGAGCCCGGATACTTAAAGAGAATCGGGAGGGTGTGAGGTGTGAGACGCGAGATACTCATAGCTGGGAGAGGAGGACAGGGAATCCTCCTCCTAGGACACGTGCTTGGTTTAGCCGCGGCTAAGCACGCTAACCTCTACGTAACAGGGACGGAATCTTACGGGGCTGAAACACGGGGAGGTGATTCACGCGCCGACATAATACTCTGTGATGAGGCTGAGGAACTAGACTACATGAAAGTTAGGCGTGCCGATATAGCGTTATTCATGTACACAGATCAACTAAGGCGTTACTCCTACTTAATAGGTGAACAAGCAATTGTGTTTGTTGATTCATCATTCATAACGAAAGAAGATGTTGAAGAGGTAAGGAATGGTCGGAAGTGGCTAGTTAACCATAAGCCTTACACCAACGTTGCCAGGGATGAGTTGGGAACCCATAGGGTTGCGAACATGGTTGCTCTAGGACACATGATCGGCGTAACTCATGTTGTGCCCCCTGATGCTATCGAAAACGCCATTAAGGAACTCGTTAGGCCTAAGTGGGTTGAGCTCGATATAAAGGCGTTTAGACTTGGCTTAAGCTTAAAGTAAGACCCCCAAACACTCTTATTTAACTAACCTGAGGTTTTAGGGTAACAACTCTTATTATTTCCCGGACAGAAAACTCCTTGAAAGAGGGAACAGGAACCAGAGTACCACATAGCGAGTACAGGGCGACGGTTTTCACTAATTCGGAGGTGACGCGCAAGAAATGATATGGAGGAAGAACGGAGCACCAAAATGCCCTAGATGCGGGGGGAAGATGATGGCCTTCATGGAAGCTGAAAACGTTGACGGAGCCAAGAGGGTGCGGTACGTACTGAGGTGTAAGTCCTGTGGCTACAGGAACGTGCTGCAGGACATCACACTAAGAAAATCCCCCCAAGGGGTGTCCG
Organism: Desulfurococcales archaeon; assembly: GCA_027064885.1. Classification (GTDB taxonomy): domain Archaea; phylum Thermoproteota; class Thermoprotei_A; order Sulfolobales; family NBVN01; genus WAOL01. The sequence goes on along the minus strand of JAMOOZ010000354.1, from coordinate 16,903 downwards.
TCTCCATAATGCGACACTGTTTTTAATGAACGCCGCGCGTTATGGTTCCCGCGCGGTGTTACGACCTCATCACTAATCTCTCCTGTCATGAAAGACCGTCAAGCGGCCTTAAGCCTACACGTCTTTTTCTTCCTCAATTATCGCGTCGACTATGTCGGCCAGAGCGAACACGTGAGGCAACGGTATGATAAGGAATATCCCGCCAAACCTCATCGAGGAAAGTTCCTTAAGCACCGCTATCCCGCCTTCCCACTCACGTATATATTCCCTGAGGAACTCTTGGAGGAAGTTTTCGTAGACGGCCAAGTTAGAGAGGCAGGCGTAAGATGCGAAGAATGCTGAGAGAGCGACGTCCCAAGCCTTATGGGTTAAGTCATCGGTTCTAACGGATTGCTCGGCGTCTATCACGTAAACATGCGCGGAGCTTTCATCAACTAAGAAGTTCGTGGGTTTAACATCACCTAACGCCCACCCCCTCATATGTATTAAGGCTAGCGCCCTCCCGAGGGACTTGGAATCCCTCAAATAATTAATCACGTTACCTTCGATGTACTCTCTAAGTATTTCCAGTTTCTCCTCATCAGTACTAACTAGCTTCGGGGTTCTCACGAAGCCACGCCAGCCGTAAGTCATGAAATCAAGCTCCCGCTTGAACCTCTCCCTAGGAGATAGTGTGAATGGGTAACTAACGCGGAATAGTATTGTTGGGGGGATCCACTTTATGATCCCCACTTCCTTAAAGTACCTTTTCTTCACGTACTTCTTCCCATCTATGACTACTATTTCCGATTGAGAGATTAAACGATCAATAAGGGGCGTTAAACCCGTTAGGTCTCCGAGGCCCCTCACTAGGTGAGTTAAGCGGTTTAACGGACTTCCCATAGCGTCCCCTCAACCTAACTCCTTACTAGCAGGCGGAGTAATTAATGAAACGGTTTTTCAATACGGCAAGTAGATTTATTACTTCCCCGGAGACCCATTTAAATAAGGGTGATAACTCTTTGAATGCCCGAATAGTTCCCGCGGTACTTCTTGCTCTCGTAGTCGTGCTAGGTGTTATTGCGGCCTTCGTAACTAGCCCAGCGCCTGTAAGGGCACAGACAAAGAAGGACTCAGTATGTATTGTGTACGACATCGGCGGCAGAGGTGACTTAGGCTTCAACGACATGGCGTATCTAGGCGCTCAGATGGTACATGAGAAGCTAGGCTTAAAGATCGTTGCACTCTCATCGATGAGCCAGGATGACTACCTGCCGAACCTAAGGACCCTAGCCAAGCAGGGCAATTGTGTGATAATCGTCGGCGTAGGTTTCTTGATGACTGACGCCATCAAGGAGGTTGCTAAGGAGTACCCCAATCAGCTCTTTGCTGGCGTTGACGAGTACATACCCGACATGAAGAATGTAATAGGCATCGTGTTCAGGGAGAATGAGGGCTCAGCCCTAGCTGGCGCCCTCGCTGCACTAACAGCGATTCACTATGGAGCCAGCAAGGTCGGCCTAGTGCTCGGCATGGAGATACCTGTCCTCTATAAGTTCGAGGCAGGTTACAGGTACGGTGTGTGGTGGGCGACTCACTGGTACAAGTGGAAGTTCGGCCAGCAGAAGAATATTGAAGTGCTCTATCAGTACACTGGCACCTTCAAGGACCCAGCCAAGGGTAAGGAGGCCGCGATGGCTCAGCTACAGCAGGGAGCCATAGTGGTGTACAACGTCGCTGGCGCCACTGGCCTAGGAATATTCGATGCTGTCGAGCAGTGGGGTAAGAACCATGGCAAGACTCAAGGACCACCTTTCGCCATAGGTGTCGACTCCGACCAGGACTGGATTAAGCCCGGATGGATAATAGCGTCAATGATGAAGCGCGTCGACATGGGTGTCTACTACGCCACTAAGAAAGCACTAGAGTATGAGGAGGGCAAGATAAGCTCCTACGGAGGCATAATGTCCCTAGGAATCAAGGAGAAGGGCACCGTCCTGTCAAGCATTGACGACCTATACACCTTCATGAAGATGGGTGTTGAGGAAGGCGTCATCAAGCCCGAACAGGAGCAGGACATAGTGCAGAAAGTCAAGGAAATCAGGGAAGCCCTACCATCATGGATATGGGAGGCGGTTGACGAGCTACAGAAAGAAATTCTTTCCGGCAAGATACAGGTACCCGCGCCAATGAAGAAAGAGGAGATAGAGAAGTTCAGAGTTGAGTACTCTGTTGCTTCATCAGACGCCAAAGGCTGGTCCCTTCAGTGGACACCACCAGCTGAGACCTCAACAACATCGTCGATTACCTCTACAACACCCTCAGCTGTAGCCTCAACGGTCACCGTAACCCAGACAGTAACTAAGTCTGCTGTTTCAACAGTCACGACTACCGTAACTCAGCAGGTCACGACGACAAACTGGGGTATCGCTGGTGGACTGCTAATTATAGGCTTAATTATAGGTATAATAATTGGATGGGCGGCCAAAAGAAAGTAATAAGCCCTCTTAAACCTTTATAATTTTTCAAAATAATTTAAAGACAATGTCTTCTAAAATATTTTAACTAACTTATTTCCAAGTATCAGTCAAGCTTATATCCTTGACCTTAAACACCTAATATAAGGCTGATGGTCTTGAGTGCGCCGCTAGTACGCGTTGAAGATGTCGTTAAGGTGTACCCTGACGGTACTGTTGCTTTAAAGGGAGTGACGCTTGAGGTCAGGGCTGGCGAGGTACTGGGCTTACTAGGCGAGAATGGCGCTGGCAAAACCACGCTCATGAAGATTGTTTCCGGATTGCTGCAGCCAACAAAAGGCAGACTCTACGTTAAGGGTAAGGAAGTACGCTTTACAATGCCTGCTCAAGCGCTGAAGATGGGTATAGGGATGGTGCACCAGCACATACCGTTGGTCCACAACTTCACAGGGCTTGAGAACATCTTGCTAGGCCTCAAAGGCGTTAGGAAGGAGGAGGCGTTAAAGAAGCTTAAGAACTTAATGAAGCAAACAGGGCTTAAGGTAAGGTTAGATGTTCCCGTAGAGGACCTCTCGCTAGGTGAGAGGCAGAGGATAGAGATACTTAAGATGCTCTTCCGAGGCGTCACACTACTCATCCTGGATGAGCCCACAACCAACCTAACACCCGTAGAGACCAAGGATCTATTTCGTCTACTCAGGCAACTTGCTTCCGAAGGTAAGGGAATAGTCTTCATCTCACATAAGATCAAGGAAGCAATGACTGTAACAGACCGTGTGGTCGTGTTGAGAAGGGGTAAGGTGGTTGGTGAGCTGAGGACTAAGGAAACCAATCCGAAGGAACTTGCTTCCCTAATGGTTGGGAGGGAAGTCGTCTTCACGTATCCACCGAAGAAAACTGTGGGGAGGGTTGAGGATCTCTTAGTGACAAAGGACTTATGGGTTACTGACGACCTAGGCAGGCAGGCCGTTAAAGGAATTTCATTTACTTTACGCTCAGGCGAGATCCTAGGCATCGCAGGTGTTGAAGGTAACGGACAGAGGGAGTTAGTGGAGGCGCTAACAGGCCTTAGGCGAGTGGACAAGGGTAAGGTTATCTTCAAGGGTGAAGATGTAACCAATGCCGACCCAGCTAAGCTTTCCTTCAAGGGCTTAGTCCACATACCCGAGGACAGGCAGAACTATGGTCTAGTAATGACAATGACCGTCTTAGAGAATGTGCTCCTAGGTCTCCACAGATATCAACAATTCCTCAAGGCAGGAATAGTTATTGACTGGAATAAAGTGGCTGAGTATGCGAGAGAGCTGGTAAAGAAGTTCGAGATAGTTGTTAGGTCCCTTAAGTCGCCCGCCAGATCCCTTAGCGGCGGAAACCAGCAGAAGCTAATAGTTGCTAGGGAGTTAAGCAAGAAACCGTCAGTGATCATTGCGGCCAACCCGACAAGAGGCCTTGACGTTGCGTCAACGCAGTTTGTTAGGAACCTATTAATAGAATTAAGGAATAAGGGAATAGGCATACTCCTCGTTTCCTCAGACCTCGACGAAGTACTCGACCTCTCGGACCGCGTTGCAGTCATGTATGAAGGCAGGTTCATGGCTCTCAAACCCACGGAGCAATACACGATGCAGGAGATAGGTATGCTCATGGGAGGTGTTGAGGTGTGAGCGCAGTTATCGAAGCAATAAAGGAGAAGGCAGAACCCATAATTAATTCCCTCATAGCCCTCATAGTAGGCTTCATAGGTGGCACGCTAGCCATTTACGTGTCAGGACATGATGTCGGGCAGGCAATGTACCAGTTGTACATACACTCCATAGGTAATCCATTCGAGAACATCTACCCACTCACAGTCACGCTGACCTACGCAGGTCCACTAATGCTCAGTGGCTTAGCTTTCGCCCTCTGTGCCAGGGCAGGGCTTTTCAACATAGGTGTTGAGGGCCAGATCTACATGGCTGCACTCGGGGCGGTCATCGCCGCTTCAGTTGAGGGTCTCCCAGCACCTGTCCACGCCTTACTGATTATAGTATCGGCAGTAGCCTTCGCCGTTGCTTGGTCAGCCATACCCGCTGCTCTTAAGGTGTTTCGCGACGCCAACGAGGTAGTAGTAACGATAATGCTCAACTACATAGCCTTCGGTGTCGTGGACTACATAATCTTCAGGTACTTCCCCAACCCGGAGGACGCAACTAAATCAATAATTATACCTTCATACGCTAGGATACCTCTACTAGTGCCTCAGACGAGCCTCTCATGGAACATTATTATAAGCATAGCTGTTCTCTTAGTAATCTACTTCCTGCTCTGGTACACTAGGCCTGGTTACGAGCTAAGAGTAGCTGGAACTAATCCGAAGGCGGCCAGGTACGCTGGTATAAACCCGAAGAAAGCAATGGCGACATCATTCATCCTTGCAGGAATGCTTGCAGGGATTGCTGGCCTAGAGAAAGTTGCTGGTCTTCCACCCTCATACTCGGTGATGTCAAGCTTGAGTAACCTTCAAGGCCTAGGCATCGACGGGATAGCAGTCTCCTTGATAGGCGGTAACCATCCGCTCGGCATAGTTTTTGCCGCAATATTAGTGGGTGCACTACATGCTGGTGCAAGAGGGCTTAACCTAGTGGGCATACCTAAGGAGATCGTGTGGGTTTTCCAAGGTATGATAGTCATATGCTTAGCAGTACCCAACATATACACTCTCGTCAAACGCAAGATAGCTTACTTAAGAGGTGAGGAGGTGGTTAAGGAATGACTCAGCCATGGGGCATGGCAATAGACATACTCTTCATGACCCTAAGGTCAATGGTTCCAATACTACTCGCCTCGGTAGGCGAGGTGGTCACGGAGAGGTCCGGCGTAGTTAACATTGGTCTAGAAGGAATACTTCTTTTGGGCGCCTTCTTTGCCGTGATAGCGGACACAGCAACAGGATCGCCTTGGCTGGGCGTGTTAGCTGGTGCAGGGATAGGGTTAGCCATAGGGTTAATACATGGTATAATATCAACGAAGCTCAAGGGCAACCAAATAGTGAGCACAATAGGGGTCAACACGTTCGCACTCGGTGTTGTGGGCTTCGGTATCTTCGCAATATGGCATGTGTGGGGTGCTAGGACAATACCCAGTAGCCTCACGATACAGCCCATATACATAGCTGGTAGGGCCCTCTCACCCATGGTGCTAATAGCCCTAGGCATAGCGATATTCACGTACTGGTGGCTCTTCAAGACTTCCTTCGGCGCCGCTGTTAGGGCGTGCGGTGAGGATCCCGATGCGGCGGACGTTGTGGGAATCAACGTTGACCTAGTTAGGATATTAGCAACGATATATGGTGCAGTCCTCGCAGGGATAGGAGGAGCTTACCTCAGTGTTGACTGGTTCGCAGGAGTCACCAAAGAAATCTCAGCTGGCAGAGGCTGGCTAGCACTGGCCAACGTAGCCTTCAGCAACTGGAACCCACTACTAGCAATAGGTGGTTCAGCACTATTCGCGTTCTTCGACGCCTTAGTTATGTGGATAGGGCCTATGCCGCAGGTCAACAGCGTGATACCGCAGGAAATACTAAGGACAGTGCCCTACATAGTAACAATAATAGTGATCTCGGGCGTGATCAAGAGAGTAAGACCGCCAAAGGCACTTGGTACTCCGTACAGCAGGGAGTAAGGCGAAGTATTTTAAACTCACATTCAGGATGGAATTTACCTTTATCTCTGCCCCCACCTTGAATCTCTAGCACATCCGCTCTCAGCATATACATTATCCCCCTGCCCTAATGGCACGTCCAGACCACCCAGCATCTTAACGTTGAATCCATTGATTAGCAACACAACCCTAACCCTAGGCCTAACAATGTCTTCAGGCTCCTTAAGCCTGAGCTTGTTTGCCTTAAGGTCCGCTGGCCTTGATCAAAGCGTTAACCAAGTCCCTAACCTTGATTACGTCCCCCAACCTCTATGTGCTTGCGGCCAGTTAAGTCACGTACCCTTTCATGAAGCCTTACCTTAACCTTCAAGGGTCATCAGGGATTAGTATCGTGGCACCCTATAAAACTTATAAGTCTGTTATTGAAGACATGGATATTAACGGTCAAGTAAGCATTACTAACGTAGAGGCACCGGCAATGCCTGCATGGTCGGAGGATTCCATATACGTAACACCACACATAACGGTCATAGCCTTTAAGGGGGTGGAGGACGAGGTACTAACCCACATAACTGAGAATCTAACTAAGGCCTTCTCAGCTAAACTAAGCATAATTAGGGCACCTAGAGACGCCCTCCGTGACTGCCTCAACATAACGCGTGGACAGCTAAACGCCTCTAGAGTACTGAGGTTAGTGGCTGGGCTACGTGACCTATCAGGTGAGGGAGGCATTGCCCTTGGATTAGTGCCTGGCGATGCTTACGTTGAGGGCTTAAACTTCGTCTTCGGACTAGCGTCCCAGCATCAGGCTACCGCAGTAGTGTTCTTGGAGCGCCTCAAAGATAGGTACGGGTTGCCTAAAGGTATGAGCGGGTACGTCGACACAGACACATACTTGGAGAGGGTGCTTAAGGAAGTAATGCATGAGTTAGGGCATGTTTTCGGTCTAGATCACTGTACGAATAGAAGGTGTGTGATGGCATTCAGCAACAGCATAATGGACACGGACAGGAAGGAATGGAAGTATTGTCAAGCCTGCGCTGAGGGCTTAAGTAGCTCAGGGATAAGGATCAGTGAGGACTACGTCCTTGAATCTTAAGGTAGGGGAGAACCGAAAAATAGTTCATTAAATACTGCCGAAGGGATTATAGGATCTCATCGAGCATCTCTTCTATCTTGCTTAAGACTTCACTTCCCTTTGATATTTCAGGTGCCATTCTCAGCCCGATAGTTATGTTATGCTATCCCCCAACTTTCCTTCCCCTTTGCTGCTGTCTCTCCAGTAACTCCTTGTTAAGCTCAGGTCTATAACGACTTAAGCACCAGATGAGATGTAGTTCGCCGAGCAACTAAAGCACAACTCAAATTCTCTAGGGGATTACTGAAGGAAGCTTAAAAATTCCTATAGTCAAGAGAGCACGGGCGCCGCGATTCATGCATGCAGGTTTCCGTGAGGTAGTGAGGGTCAATAACCTTGCACTAATCGTTAAGGAACCAGAAACACCTGAGGAGCATAGGGAATTAATGGAGGTCGAGAGGCTAATATGGAGCCCTGACTACCGTGAGGTCTTCCCTTACCACATAACGATACCTCTACTCGACATTGGAGGGGTCGTGTTAGGAGTCTACGAGGCCAACTTAGGCAAACCTGTCGGCGTGATAATCATGATGCCTGGCTTCAGGAACGGTAAGCCCTTTCTTTACTCCCACATGTTCGGGCTCATTAAGAGGTGTAGGGGGAAGGGAGTAGGGTCTAAGCTCAAGGAAATTCAAAGGAAGGTCGCGTTAATGAAGGGGTATGACCTAATTGAGTGGACCTATGACCCACTCCTCTCTGTGAACGCGTGGTTTAACTTTGTCAAGTCAGGCGTCATAGCAAGGAAGTACAAACCCAACTACTACGGATTCGTAGACTTCGAATACAACAGGAGAATAGAGTCCGACAGGTTACTGGCGGAGTGGCACCTCAAGTCACGAAGGGTCGAGGAGAGGATGGCGGGTAAGGGAAGGCACGAGCCAATAGAGTACTTTCTAGAAAGAGGCGCTGAGATCGCGCTAACCACGGAGCTTCTTAGCAACGGCTTCCGAGCCCCACGCAAGCCTAGGCTCTGGCTCAACGAGGAACTCATAGTGATTGAGGTGCCGAAGAACTTCGTCGACATGCAGGTAAGGAAGCCTAGTCTCGCTATGGAGTGGAGGCTTAGAGCACGTGAAGCACTGACACATTACTTAGGTAGGGGGTACGCCGCCTTTGAGTTCACTAGGAGCGAGAGAGAGCAGGACAGGTTCTTCTACGTTCTCTGGAAAGTGGACCTAACCCGCATATTGAGGGGGGATTATCCGTGAGGATCTGTAAAGTTACGCTCCACTACGTTAAGTTACCCATGAAGCAATCCTTCACAACGAGTTTCGGAACCGAGAACTTGAGGCACACACTGATCCTCAAGGTGGAGGAGGTGAGGGGGGAAGTTGGCTGGGGTGAAGTAGTTGCTGATGGCGGACCATGGTACAGTTACGAAACCGTTCACACCGCATGGCACGTGATAAGGGACTACATCGTGAAGATGATCGCTGGCAAGGACGTGACGCCCGAGAACTTCCCGAAGATGGTGAGCAGAATAAGAGGTCATAACATGGCGAAAGCAGGTATGGAGTTCGCGCTGTGGGACCTCAAAGGGAAGCTTGAAGGCAAACCCATCAAGGATCTACTTGGAGGGGTCAGGGACGAGGTCCCAGTAGGGCTAAGCGTGGGCGTCATAGGGAACGTCAAGAGACTCCTTAACGAGGTTGAGGCAGGCATCAATGCAGGCTACCACAGAATAAAGCTAAAGATAAAACCCGGATGGGACATCAATCCCGTTAAACTTATTAGAAAAGAGTTCGGGGACATACCCCTACAGGTTGACGCGAACGCCGCATACACGCTCAGCGACGTAGGAGTATTCAGGGAACTAGATAATTACGGCTTACTCATGATTGAGCAACCACTCCACTACGACGACCTAGTAGAGCACGCGGAGCTTCAGAAAGTAATTAAAACACCGATATGCTTGGACGAAAGCATCAAGAGCTTAAGAGACGCTAAAGCAGCCCACAAGCTAGGCTCATGCAGGATAATAAACATAAAGCCAGGCAGGGTAGGAGGTCTCGTCGAAACAAAAGCGATTCACGACTTCGCGAAAAGCGTCGGCATGCCCGTGTGGATAGGGGGCATGATAGAAACCGGGATAGGGAGATCATTTGCGGTAGCAGCCGCAACCCTACCCAACGTAGAGTACCCGAACGACATCTCACCAAGTACGAGGTTCTGGGAGGAAGACCTAATCGAACCACCATGGCTACTAACAAGTAGGGGCACACTCCAAGCCCCCAACAAACCCGGGATAGGAGTAGAAGTAATTGAGGAAAGAATCTTAAGGAAATCCGCGAAGATCGAGGTAGTAACAGTATTATCGTGCTAAATCGCGTTAGATTGAGTAAGCTAAGCATTATTATTTGGGTACGATATGGTAAGAGTATAAGGTATCTGGATCTAGGAACAGTCTTGTCGGTAATATATACACGTGTTTCTAATGGTCTCAGTTTTCCTTTGCATAGCTGATTTCTATTTCTCTACGTGGTACTTAACCCATCTCTGTTATGCAGAAGTATGAGTTATATTATCTCGTAACAATATTACGTCCTCGATACGGTTACTGGATCAATAGCTATGTTCAGTGGCATTATTTATGGATACTTAATAATTAATGTGCCCATATCAATTGCCTCCGTTATACATCATGATGTTTTGAAGCAAAACGTGTTCACTATATCCTCCCACTACTAGGTTACTAGCATTAGCTCCTCTTCCGGGGATTTTTCATACCGCTGTATATGTATCCTTAGTTTGAAATGTGTTGATCATGCTCTTTGACCTCTTCCTTGTCTTCCAATTCCTTGTTCGCTTCACTTACGTCACGGTCTCCCTCCTGGGGTATATCCTTTAGTTTTGGGAAACGTGGTGTTAGTTATAGCTCATTGGTATTACACATGTAGTGTAGGACGTTAGGCTTTATAATTGCGGCACACAACTACTGTACTTGGTTCTACCTATGAGTGGCTCGGAAAGACCCGAGATCCGTAAGTTAAGGGAGAAAAAGGAGAAGGCCCTTCTCGGAGGCGGTAAAGCGGCGATAGAGAAACAACACGCTAAGGGCAAGTTAACGGCGCGGGAGAGAGTAGAGCTCCTCGTAGACCCGGACTCATTCCTTGAGGTCGACATGCTCGTAAGGCATAGAGCCACGGAGTTCGGCATGGAGAAGAAGTGGGCTTACGGAGACGGTGTCGTCACGGGCTTAGCGAAGATCGGTGGTAGGCGCGTAGTGGTGATAGCGCAGGACTTCACGTTTATGGGTGGATCGTTAGGCGAGATGCATGCTGCTAAGGTCGTTAAGGCGATGAGTTATGCGTTGAGCACGGGTGTCCCAGTAGTATTCCTTAACGACTCCGGAGGTGCCAGGATTCAAGAAGGTGTGGACTCTCTCAAGGGATACGGTGACATATTCTACATGAACGTCCAGGCGTCAGGAGTCATTCCACAGATAGCGGCAATAATGGGGCCATGTGCTGGTGGCGCCGTCTACTCACCAGCACTAATGGACTTCATAGTCATGGTTAGGAAGACTTCCTTCATGTTCATAACGGGGCCACGAGTGGTTAAGCAGGTAATTGGTGAGGACGTGGACGAGCAGCAACTTGGTGGGGCCGACGTGCACGCGACGAGGTCAGGCTTAGCTAGTTTCGTAGCTAATAACGATGAGGAAGCAATCAACATAATTAAGAAGCTCCTCACGTACCTGCCCAGCAACAACATGGAGGACCCACCATACGAACCCACAAACGATAACCCCAATAGAATGGACCCAGAATTAGACACTATAATACCTGAAGACCCTAACGCACCCTACGATGTGAGGGACGTAATAATGAGGGTTCTCGACACGGGCACGTTCTTCGAGGTTTTCCCGCAGTGGGCTAGGAGCGCCGTAATAGGGTTCGGTAGGCTGGCTGGTAGAGTCGTGGGTGTCGTCGCTAATCAGCCAAACTTCATGGCGGGAGTCCTGGACATCGACTCCTCTGACAAGATAGCGAGGTTCGTGAGGTTCTGCGACGCATTCAACATACCCATACTGACGTTCGTTGACGTGCCGGGTTACCTTCCGGGCACTAGGCAGGAGCACGGCGGGATAATAAGGCATGGGGCTAAGGTACTCTACGCCTACAGCGAAGCAACCGTACCTAAACTAACGATAATTCTACGCAAGGCCTACGGCGGTGCGTACATAGCTATGGGCTCAAGACACTTAGGAGCGGACTTCGTTGCTGCTTGGCCAACAGCGGAAATAGCCGTGATGGGTCCTGAGGGTGCTGCTCAGATAATCTGGAGGAAGGAATTAGCCGCGATCGAGGATCCGCAGAAGAGGGCTGAGAAGCTGAAGGAGTTTGTGCAGGAGTACCGTGAGAAGATAGCCAACCCGTACGTAGCCGCCGCAAGAGGATATATTGACGCGGTAATAGAGCCTAAGGAAACCAGGCCAACACTGGTTAAGGCACTGGAGCACCTAATAACTAAGAGAGAGATAAGGATCAGGGTGCCACCCAAGAAACACGACATAATGCCCGTGTGAGGTAGGAGGTGAAATGGTCTCACCCCAACTAGCTGAAGGGCTTGTGATGGGCGCCTTAGGCTACACGATGACCTTCGCAATAATAATTATTTTAAGCATAGCCATGTACGTAACCTCCAAGATAGTTTCTAAAATAGAGAAACCTGCAGCGGCCCCAGCCCCTAAACCCGAGGTAACTCCAACGCCCACGGTAACCGCTCCCGAGTTAAGTCCCGAAGAAGCAGTAGCTGCGACAGCAGCTGTCCACGCATTCATAACAGAGACGATGCCTGTAGCGCTGGTAACGGCGCCCTCAACACCTCAGGGCTGGGGTCCGAGCCCGTGGGTAATTAAGGCCAGGCTCGACACGCGTGTCTACCTAGGTGACTTCACCTACATCAAGGAGAAAAAGAAAGTCCGGAGGTGGACGTGAGTGAATCAAAACACTAGGAGGAAATACGTGGTCAAGATCGGTAACACCACTTACGAGGTAGAGGTAGAGAGGGTTAGCGAGGACGTGTTTAAGGCCTTCATTAATGGCAAGGAAGTGCAAGTAACAGTCTCCGCCGTAACGACAACACCAACACAACCAGCCTCCATGACACCAGCACCGACACCAACTACACCAACACAGGTATCGCCCGCTCAGCCAGCCGTGACGCCAACACCAGCACCAGCTCCTGCAGGTGGTAAGACTATAACGGCCCAACTACCAGGGAAGGTTCTCAAGGTTCTTGTTAAGCCTGGTGACCGAGTCAAGAAGGGCGATGTCGTGCTCACAATAGAGTCAATGAAGATGGAGGTAGAGGTATTTGCCGAAGCTGACGGCATTATAAAGGAGGTTCGCGTCAAGCCTGGTGATACGGTAAACGCCGGTGATGTGCTGGTAGTGATGGAGTGAGGTGAGAGTAGTGGATTTAGCGACGGCGTTCATACAGTTCCTGAAATCAACGGGGTTAGTGCTACTGGTTCAGGAACCGCTCAGGATTCTTTTCATGGCGATAGGGTTTGTCTTTGTCTACTTAGCGGTGCGGAAGAGGATAGAGCCGCTACTCCTTACAGGTATAGGTGTGGGCATGATCTTAGCTAATGTTCCCGGAGCTCATCTGATGACTCCAGGCCAAATATTTGGAGGGGGTGCTGAGGCGGCTGGCCCCCTATTTATTGTATACAAGTTACTTATAGAGACTGAGGTGATCCCGCTTCTTATATTCCTGTGTTTAGGTGCTATGACAGACTTCCGCCCCCTACTAGCTCAGCCATACACCTTCATTCTCGGAGCAGCTGCGCAGTTAGGAGTGTTCGTGTCACTGATAGGTGCACTCCTTATGGGCTTCAACCTAGGTGAGGCGGCATCCATAGCAATAATAGGAGGTGCGGATGGTCCGACAACGATATATACTAGCGTTAAGCTAGCACCTGAGATACTAGGGCCTGTGGCGTTAGCTGCCTACACTTACATGTCGCTAGTCCCGATAATACAACCACCAATAATCAGATTGCTTCCAAAGAAACACAGGGCAGTGAGGATGAAGCCGCCGAGGAAGGTAAGTGACCTTGAAGCACTAATATTCCCGGTGCTCCTGATCATTGTTACGGCCCTACTCGTGCCTAGAGCCATACCCATAGTTGGTATGCTTGCCCTGGGTAACCTAATGAAGGAGTCCGGCGTTACCGAGCTACTTGAGAGGTTAGTTAAGACCTCCGCTAATGACTTAATGAACATCCTCATAATACTGCTAACCATAACTGTAGGCGGCACGATGAGTGTTGATATGATTAACTACTACTCCAAGATCATGGGGATAACGCCCCTTGAATTCCTGAAGATGTTCGCGCTGACCTTCCTCTGGGGCCTAATAGCGTTCATAGCATCAACAGTCGGTGGCATAGTATTCGGCGAGATAATGTACTTTGCAACAAAAGGTAAGGTTAACCCAGCAATAGGTGCTGCCGGAGTATCGGCTGTGCCGATGTCTGCTAGAGTAGTGCAGAGGGAGGTATCCAGAGTTGACCCAGGAAACTACATAATAATGAATGCCATGGGGCCCAACGTCGCCGGCGTGATCGGCACAGCAATAGTTGCCGGTATCTACATAAACTTCGTACTGGGTCATTAAAAACACCTTCCTGATTTTCCCATGGAAGTGAGTTGAACTAAATTCCCTCGCCAGGGACTAGCTTCTAATGTTCCTCTTTTTCATCATAGCGTGTTAACATATTGTTAAGAGCTAACAAATATCTTTTAAGCTGGTCACGGAATTAATTTATGGCTTTAACGGTGGGTTCCTAGTCCTTGAAGCAGATGAGCTTAGCCTAAGGGTGGTGTAGGGAGTGATTGAATCCATAGAGAAAGAGTTAAGGAAATTCGGCTTGAGTTCGTATGAGGCTAAAGCATACGTTGCTTTACTGAAGTACGGCTCTATGACAAGCACTGAGTTAGCGAAGAAGGCTGGAATACCCCAGCCTAGAGTGTATGATGTGATTAGGAGGCTTGAGCGCAGAGGGTTGGTGGTTGTCGCTGAAGGACACCCGGCAAGGTACTATGCACTCGACCCGCCCACATCTCTAAGGAAGCTCGTTGAGCGAAAAGTAAGGGAGCTGGAGAACACGTATTCGAGCATACTCAGCATATTTACAACCTACCGTGAGAGGAATGAGTCCGTCGCAGACATAGTGAGGCTCGAAAGTATACTGTCAATAGACACGGCGACCGAGAACCTCATAAAGGAAGCAAAGTATGAATTCCTCTTCGCGGGTTACTGTCATACGTTAAGGAGGTATAGGGAGCTAATAGAATTCATACCTCCGGAGGTATCTAAGTGCGCCATACTTTATGACGAATGCAGGGAAGCCGAGAAACTCTTCGGCGAGGTAAGGAGGAAGGTGATTAGAGGGCCAACAATAATGATAGCTGACCGCAAGAGGCTGGTAGTAGTGCCTAGGTGGTGGGAGCCGGAGCCACCAGCCCCCTTGGGGTTCTTCACGGAGAATAAATTCCTGATACAGATACTGGGAGAATATTATCTCTTTGTTCTCAGAGACTACAGTAGGGTTCTCCAAGTGGAGGAACCTAGGTTAGGAGACAGAAGGCGTTTCGTCTTTCTGCCAAGAGCTACAGACTATATAGACATAGCGTTCGACAAGAGGTACGCAGTACGCGTTAAGGTCAACGGAATAGATACTAAGACACGGAAGAACGTCGTGATCGTCGGTGACGTCGAAAGGATACAAGCAGGTAGCTCAGGGGACGGCGTAACCAGGCTCTACGTGAAAACACCTAAAGGCATAGTGACGGTTGGGGGTTGGGAAGCATACCTTGAAGACATCGAAGCGGAAACCATAGAAGTAGAGGTACTAAAGAGAAGGTAAGGTATGCAACCAACTACTAAGTGTGCCAGCTTGGTTTCTGTAGGACCTAGGCTTGGATGGGCTTCTGCTATTACATAGCACTTATGATTCACTGCCTCTATAATGCTAGAACTTAAACTTAACATAATAGTCCTTTGAGAGCGCCACATGATAATCACTAACGTGTCGAATTATTTGTGTGGCTCCGCAAATAATTTAACTTAACCTTCTTTTAGATATCCACGCATTAGTTCGGATAAGCGGAAACTGTTAGTGGACTAATTAACATATTCATGTGCATCAGTATATGGAATACCCTAGAGTAGGATCTACCTGTCGCACAGGTACTATTACTGGTAGTAAAATTTAATTACATCCGACGTTAAGTAAAACCCGAAAGGTATCCCCTAACGGGGTGTGTTAGTCATGAGGAAAGCAATAGCTCTCATATCATTAGCAATACTGGTTGTAGTTGCCCTATCCGCCCTAGCACCAGTAATGAACGCCCAAAACAAGGAGGTAGTGCTATATACGCACGGCTGGTGGCAGCCGCCACCCCAGAGACACTTCAATCCATTCGCTCCCGGTGCAATCAATATTCCTGGCCTGATCTACGAGAGATTAGCATTCTGGGACAAGGTTCCAAACAAGTTCATACCTGAGCTAGCAGTTAGCTGGGAGATAAAGAAAGATCAGAACGAAGTTATTGTCCACCTAAGGAAGGGTGTGTACTGGCATGATGGCCAGCCTTTCACCTCCAAGGACGTCTGGACAACCTTCATGATCTATAAGGCTATGGGCAGACCTGTATGGAACTATATTGACAAGATTGAGACCCCTGACGACTACACCGTAGTCTTCCATGTAAAGCACTGGGCCTATTTACTACTGTGGTACCTGCTATGGCAGGACGGACAGATCGTTGGTCCCTACCACATTTACGGTAAGTGGGCTGAGCAGATAGCTAGCGCATCACCGGATCAGTACAAGAATATACTACAAGACCTAATGAAGTTCGAGCCCAAGACAATTGTCGGTACCGGCCCGTTCAAGTTCCAGTCAATAACCAGCAAGGAGGTAGTCCTAGTTAAGTTCGACAAGTACTGGAACAAGGACAAGGTCTTCATCGACAAGGTCATTATGCCTTACATCACCAGCAACCAGGTAGGGTGGCAGTACTACGAGGCTGGTAAGCTAGACTACGACTGCTTCATGATGCCTCCGCAGGTACTCAACTCATTACTACAGAAGCCGTTCGCAGGTATAGTGAAGATCTACGACCTTTCAGGATTTGCATTGGTCTTCAACTTCAAGAATAAGTGGCTAGCTAAACCTGAGGTTAGGTGGGCAATTGCCCACGCAATCAATAGAACAAAGGTTGCTGAGGCTGCTGGTGCTGGCCTATTTACTCCCGCCGACTACCCGATAGGCATATTAAGCGTTGCCGAGAAGGAATGGGTTGGTAATCTAATCAACAAGGGTGTCTTCGACCCGTACAGCTATGACCTGAACAAGGCTAAGGAATTAATGGAGAAGGCAGGCTTCACCCTAAAGAATGGCGTATGGTACACGCCTGACGGCCAGCCATTCAAGCTAACAATGATTGCACCTGGTGGCTGGACTGACTGGGATGCGGCTGCAAACGAGATAGCGCAGGAGCTCAAGGCCTTCGGTATTGACGTGTCACTCTCAACGCCTGAGTCACCGAGCTACTGGAGCGATCAGTGGTACCTAGGCGGTAACTACGACTTAGCGATTGACTTCTACGGTGCGTGGATGGTCTACCCATGGAAGGCATTCCACAGGATGTTC
>JAMOOZ010000353.1 GCA_027064885.1 Desulfurococcales archaeon | reverse complement strand
CCTCCCCCACTATCACGCTCGGTGGTGTTGCCCCCTCAACCTCTCTTCCCCTCACCGACATGATTGCCTTGATATTTGCCCTGAATCTCTCCATAATAGGGCAT
Source organism: Desulfurococcales archaeon (assembly GCA_027064885.1). Taxonomy (GTDB): domain Archaea; phylum Thermoproteota; class Thermoprotei_A; order Sulfolobales; family NBVN01; genus WAOL01. The sequence goes on along the minus strand of JAMOOZ010000353.1, from coordinate 5,557 downwards.
ACGGGGAGACCGCAGAGTTTCCTGTAGCCCTTGCACCTCACACATAGGTGCGGCGGAACTTTGTTCATCATCCTTCTTGCTCACTCTACGGTATGTGTGTTTGCAGAGTGTTTAAATCTGGCTAAGGGTGAGGAATAAGAATTTAAGACTTATCTAACTTATCTTAACGGGGATGTGAAACGGGTGCTGCCAAGCAGGAGTGTGACATCACCGCAGCGCTAGTCGGGAACCCGAACGTTGGTAAATCCACACTATTCAACGTACTTACTGGGGAGACAGCACGCGTGGGTAATTGGCCTGGCGTGACGGTTGAGCTGAAAATGGGTGTACGTGAGTATGAAGGAAGGAGAATATGCTTCGTTGACCTTCCCGGTACCTACGGGATCAGCGGCACTAGCCTTGAGGAGGTTGTTGCCCGGGAATTCATTGTTTCCGGCGAGCCAGACGTTGTTATGGTGCTTGTTGACTCCACAGCCCCTGAAAGGACGCTCTACTTAGCGATTCAGGTGCTGGAGCTAACGCCGAACGTGGTATTAGTTTTCACGAAGACTGATGAGGCACACCCAAGGGGGATCCACATACATTATGATAAGTTAGAGGAGTATCTAGGCGTCCCTGTAATCCCTGTCTCCGCACTTAAGGGTGAAGGCATTAGGGACCTTCTCGAAGCACTCATTAACTACAAGTCAAGGATTAAGCGGTCAGAACCCCTAACGATCGACTACGGCCCTCTGGAATACTTCATACGTGAGATAACATCCTTGATTGAGGAGAAGGGAGCCCTTCGCCAGTACCCCTCGAGATGGGTTGCCATAAGGTTGTTGGAAGGCGATATGCGTATTGAGGACCTGCTGAAGCAGGAGGGGAAGGAAGCCTTACTTAAGCGTGTGTGGAGCATCATTGACTCAGCGAGGAGGGTTCTTGGCAGTGACCTCAGGGAGCTTGCGATAAGGCGGCGCTTTACGTTCGTTGATTCCCTGATAAGGAGGGTTGTGGTTAGGACGAAAGTCGAGGGAGGGAGCAGGCTTGAGAAGGTGCTACGTAGGCCATTGGCCGGCCTCCTACTTAGTACGGTACTGACGCTAGGTGTCTTCCTACTCATATTCTCGATAAACACTGGCTTCCCGCTAAATATCTTGCTTGAGTTAGCTGGGCAGGAGAGCTTAGCGGAAGCGGTTAGTACGTATAGCTTAAGCGGGGTAGTCAGTATGGGATTTAACGAGCTCTCGTCGCTAACGGAGTTCGGGTTAAGTGCTGTGAACGCACCTCACTGGTTCGTGTCCTTAGTGGCGAACGGCATCATACCGGGCGTCGGGTCCGTGCTCAGCTTCTTCCCCCTTATACTCATGGTGTTCCTGTTCCTAGCAATGCTTGAGGATAGCGGATTAATGCCTAGGATGGCCGTGGCGTTCCATCCCACCCTATCTAAGTTCGGTCTTTCCGGAAGGGCTATCTACCCATTAGTTATAAGCGTGGGCTGTAACGTGCCGGGCGTCATGACTAGCCGAACATCCCTTGACGACGTCGAGAGACGTGAGCTAATCTTCTCGGTTCCCTTTATTCCCTGCCAAGCCAGGTTAGTGGTTGGTTTAGCATTCGCAATGGCTCTCTTCAAGAACGCTGTCATGCAGGCATTTGCTGTAGTGTTTATTTACGCCCTAGGGGGCCTGACAGCCCTACTTACGGCCATAACTATCCGTAGGGTTATCTACGGTATTCGCGAATCGCCTGAGCTTATAATGGAGTTACCGCCCATTCACAAGCCCAAAGCTAAGGTAGTATGGTGGCTTACATGGGATAACACTAAGCACTTTCTCCGCAAAGCCGGGCTGATAATATTCTCGCTAAGCATTGTTGTGTGGGCACTCCTTTACACGGGGCCTGAGGGTTACTTGCCTGACGTGTACGGAGAGAACTTCTTCCAGCACAGCTTCGCGGCAATCATAGGGAATGCTGTGGCCCCTGTCCTCACACCTTTCGGGCTGAACTACACGCAGGCGTGGAAGATCGGGTTTGCATTAGTGAATGGTTTCGTTGCGAAGGAAGTCGTGCTTGACAGCCTGTCCGTCCTGCATGGTGGCGCTGACCCGATAGCAGCTATCAGGGCATTAGGGCTTAATGTTGCTCAAGGGCTCGGAATACTAGCGTTCATAACGCTTTACCTCCCTTGCTTGGCAACGCTCGCCGTCATGTACCAGGAGAGCAAGAGTTTGAGGAAAACCCTAATCTCCTTGGTATACATGATGGGGTTAGCGTACATTGTTGCGCTACTTGTTTACTATGTTACGTCCGCCCTACTTACTCTCTTATGAGTTCCTTGGACTTTTTGAGGAGTGCTCCAGAATTTTGTATCATAGCAAATCACTTAAAAGGGCGGCTACTGAGACTATGAGATAGGGTGGTTAGCATTTAGCGACAGGTTCAGGATATCGAAGAGCGAGCTGAAAAGGTTCCTGAAGGAACTGAAGAGATGGAATGCGCACGCAACCACGCTCCTAAGTCTCTACATACCTCCAGGTAGGCCGATCGCTGACGTAGTTAACGTTCTGCGTCAGGAACTATCCATAACTGAGAACATAAAGCTGAAGGCAACGAGGAACAGGGTTCAGACGGCATTGAAGGCGGCCATAGATAGGCTTGTTAAGATACCGAAGGTTCCTCCAAACGGCTTAGTGATATTTGCTGGCGAGCATGATGAGACTGGCGAAACGATAGCCCTAGTGTTTGAGCCTCCAGAACCCATTAAGGTGTTCTTCTACAGAACCGACAAGTTCTTCCATACAGAGTTCCTTGAGGACATGATTGCGGAGAACGACGTGTACGGACTCATAGTGATTGAGAGGGATGAAGCAACGATAGGGCTACTTAAGGGTAACACGATAAAGGTTCTGGACGAGATCGAGGGCTACATACCGGGTAAGCACAGCCGAGGTGGGTGGTCCCAGAGGAGGTACGAGAGAATCATAGAGGAACTGACTAGAGACTTCTTTAAGAGTGTGGGGGAGAAAGCTACTAACCACTTCCTACCGCTCCTCCAAGACGGCAAGCTCAAGGGGGTGATTGTTGGGGGTCCTGGCTACACTAAGTTAGACTTCATTAAGGGCGACTTCCTAGATTACAGACTCAAGCGCATGATACTCCCCAAGACCATAGATGTAAGCGATCAAGGAGAGCCTGGGCTAAAGGAACTTGTTATGAGGGCCGAGGACATGATAAAGCAACATATCTACATAAGAACCCAGAAAGCTCTCGAGGAATTCAACTATCACCTAGCTAAGGATGATGGTCTAGCTGTCTATGGTGAGAAGGAAGTTATTGACGCCTTGAACCTCGGCGCTGTCAAGCACATTATAATAACGGAAGATCACCCTAAGTTCGAGGAGATAGTTAAGCTTGCCGAGAAGAAAGGCGCTGAGGTCTACGTACTCACTGACGAAGTACCGGATTACATGTGGATTAAGAAGACATTCAATGGGCTGGTAGGTGTCCTTAGGTACCAGATTTATTAAGAGTTCACCAATCATTACCCTAGCTTCTTAAGGCAAACCATAACGATTAGTTACCCTCAGCATTACTTCAGCTTAGTAAATCCACTTATAATGACTGTCTCGTATCGTTATGACAGGTGTGGATGTATGGTTAAGGCTAAAGATGCGGGCAAGAAGGGAGCTAAGCTGAGGTCACCAATAGTTACTGTGCTAGGGCACGTGGATCATGGGAAGTGTCTCCACCCTGATGAAAGGGTAGTGTTGGCTAATGGTAGGTTAGCTAGGATAAGGTCGTTATTCGAGGGGGTTGTGGAAGATAAGGTTATAGACGCTGGAGACGGGTACGAATTCACTAAGAAAAGAGTCCCTATGATAACTATCACTCCTCAGGCACGCGTAATGCGTGGTAAGACAAGTAAAGTGTGGCGCGTGTGGTACGAAGGGTACCTCTATGAGGTCGTATTAAGCGATGGAAGTAGAGTTAGGGTGACGCCGGAACATCCCTTCTTAACTATTGATGGGTGGGTTAAGGCAGAGGACCTGATTGAAGATGATGCTGTGGCCGTAGCTGTGGGTGTGCCTAACCCAGAGAACTCATGGGGTACGTTGACGCGCGTCGCTCGCTTAGCAGGGATTAAGGAGGGCTTAGGGCGTATCGGCAGGACTACTTGGCGCCGTGCGTTCGAGCTCGTGGGCCTTGGGTGCGCGGGTCGAGTGATTAGTTCCTCGCTCAGCGACACCATCGAGGCGATAGCCATTGCTAACGCTACGTCTGAGGTACTCGCGGCAGCGCTAGGGCTTAAGGTTAGTACTTCAGCTAAGCTTGCGGGGTGTGTGCTAGCGATCAGTAAGGCGTGGGAGGACAACATCTTCGTGCCCGCCTCAGTTCTACAGGCTCCCAACACTTTACTTGGGGACTTCATTCGAGGGCTGGTGGAGGGCTCCGGAATCATAGATCCTGAGACACCTGAGGTCTTAATCCCTGTCCCGAGCTTCGAAGCTGGTGTGGAGGTTAAGTACGTCTTAGCCCGTTTAGGCGTGTTCTCCTCTATCACTGAGCTAAGGTCACGTCACTACGTTAGGATTGCGGGATTAAAGGATGTTGACACGCTTGCTAGGAAAGCAGGGTTAAGGATCGATGTCATTGGTGAAGGTAGTGTTGATGATGGTAGGGTCCTCAGGTTAGGTGACGTGCAGTTTGTTAGCATTAAGTCAATCCGTAGGGTGCCGTATAGGGGGTACCTCTACGACCTCTCCATACCGCCGACGCAGTGTTTCATCGCCAATAACGTTGTAGTACATAACACCACGCTTCTCGACAAGATACGTGGTACGGCAGTCGTTAAGAAGGAGCCTGGTGAAATGACTCAACATGTTGGCGCATCAATGATCCCTGCCTCAGTAATAGAGAAGATCGTTAAACCGCTCAAGTCAATGTTCCCAATAAAGCTTAAGATCCCTGGCCTGCTTTTCATAGACACGCCTGGTCACGAGGCCTTCTCCAACTTAAGGAAGCGTGGGGGGAGCATAGCTGACTTCGCAATACTAGTCATTGATGTTATGGAGGGCGTTGAGAAGCAGACCATCGAGAGCATCCAGATACTTATGAGTAGGAAGGTTCCCTTCGTCGTGGCCGCCAATAAGATAGACAGGATCTACGGGTGGAGGCCCCAGCCAGACCAACCCTTCCTCTTCTCGATGAAGCAACAAAGTAAGAGGGCCTTAGAGGAGTTAGAGCGGAGGATATACATGATTGCCGGTCAGCTCTCTAGCTTAGGCATTCCTGCCGAGAGGTTCGACAAGATCAGGGACTTCACGAAGGCAATAGCGATCGTGCCGGTCTCAGCCAAGACTGGGGAGGGCATCCCTGAGCTACTTGCCGTCTTGGCTGGCTTGACGCAGAAGTACTTAACGAAGAGGATACTGTTCACGGAGGGTCCGGCAAAAGGCGTTGTGCTGGAGGTTAAGGAAATACCTGGTCTGGGGACGTGCTTAGACGTCGTGATATATGACGGGATCCTGAGGCGTGGCGACATAATAGTCGTGGGCGGAATGAAGGAACCTATAAT
>JAMOOZ010000352.1 GCA_027064885.1 Desulfurococcales archaeon | reverse complement strand
CGAGTTAATGGGTAGGCTAGTCAGGGACTTTGACTTCTACAGCTCACCCATTAACGGCATGCCCGTACCAATTAGGGTTAAGGGCTACCAGGTACTCTATAGTGTGACGGTGCCGGATGATGCCTACGTATATAACTCAAGCGTAGGTGTGAAGAAGTGGGTTAAGTCGCCTGCCGCTGGCAAGGAAGTTAATGCGGAGGTTATAGTGAACTTCAACTTAGGTAAGTGGCATGACGGCAACCCGGTAACGCTGGCTGACGTGCTCTACTGGTATGGATTCTACTGGGAGTGGACAAGTGACGACAGCAAGGGCAACACTACTGACCCATACTACGACCCAGAAGTAGAAGAGGCAGTGTCATACTACATGGCACTAATTAAGGGTATAAAGGTAATCAACAGCACCACCATAGCAATCTACACCGACTACCTAGACGTGTACCCAGCACTAATTGCTGACACCGTAACATTCTGGCCCGATATGCCATGGTACGTGATGAGCGCCGCTGAGCAACTAATTGCTAATGCAGTAGTGCCAACGGGCGGTACCGTACCGTACGGCTGGACCGATAGGGAAGGACAGACCACCGGCATAAGCTTCATTAACCCGAACCATGCGAAAGATGTAATGAATGAGTTAGAGAAATTAATGAACGAGAACTACGTGTCTTCATACGTGAAAACATTCCCAGGCCTAACCGGATACTCAGTAAGCCAGTACGACGCTGCTATTAAGTTCATTCAGGAGCATGGTCATGCGATGATAAGCAACGGTCCATACTATGTGGAGTCCTATGACCCGAACTCAAGGACCCTGGTGATGAAGTGGTTCACGGACTACGTGTACCCGCTTGGCTACTGGAACACGAAGTTCGAGCTGTACCAGCCGGCCTTCGTGGGCTTCGAGCCCAACCCGCCGTCCCTGGTGATTGCTGGCAAGTCGTACACTTGGAACATGAAGGTGAAGCTATATAAGCTACTCCCGAGCTTCGCTGTTGAGGAGCCTAGCGACGCCATAATCTACGCGAAGCTCTATAAAGTAACGTCCAACGGCACGGCCTACGTAACCGACCTGCCTGAGGACGCGGTTAAGCTAGTGAAGCCCGGAGTATACTCAATAACGCTATCAGGTGACTTCACCACAAAGTACATGGGTGAAGCCGGAGCCTACATAATACAGTTCATTATTGGTCATCCGAAATCCGGTATCACCGTTATTAAGAACGTCGAGACGACGAGCTTAGGCGCGATAACAACAACGAGTTCACCGACGACCACAACGTCAACGGTGGTGTCAACCACCACGGTAAGCGGCACCGTAACTATTGCAACGACAAAGATAGTCACGTCAACTGCGACCGTAACCGCTACAAGCACTTTGGTGAAAACCACTACCGTGCCAACAACAGTAACCACGACTCAGACAGTAACTGCCACGAATTGGGGCGTCACGGCAGCGGTTGCAATAATACTCTTCATCATAGGCTTAGTCATAGGTTTTGCTGTTAAGAGAAAGTAACGCGGATAAGCCGCATCAACCAAAAATTTTAATCACTTAATATTTTTTAATCCTTGCATTTGATTCTTTCAAAACATTAAAGAGTTAGGTAAACCATAGTCTAAGCTTCCCTAGGGAATTCGACGAATCTTCATCAAAAAAGCATCGAAACTAGATAAGACTTAAAAACTGATTGGTGATTTTCACTGAGGGGTTGTTATTTGGCTGGTATGGGCACCATGCTTGTGAAGGCCGTTGCCAATGCCTTAATTGTACTGATTGTTGCTGCCTTCATAATCTCAGCAATATTCGTTGAGCAAGGTGAACAGCAACTAAAGGGATATGCACTAGAGCTTTTCCAAGCGAAGGTAAGGCAATATGAAATGAAAGGTATAAAGTTAAACGAAACACAGCTCCAACAAATCAATATGACGATATGGCGAGACCTAGGTCTCCTAGAGCCGAAACCCGTTAGAATATTGAGATTCGCGCTATGGTCGATCATACTGAAGTTCGATATGTTCCCTGCCAGAGCTCATTATGCTGGTGCGTTGGGAAACACTGCGAAGGACGTGGTCCTGGCTGCCTTACCCAACACGATAATATTGTTCACGACAGCCACGATAATCTGTATTCTAGTAGGAATATTTCTTGGGCTACAAACAGCTAGGAGAGCTGGAGGAATAGCGGACAGAGTGATCTCAACTATAGCTATGATCTCAGCATCGCTGCCGATGTGGTGGGTAGGTATGCTGATGCTCCTGATATTTGCGTTTGATTTAGGTGTTGCACCGTTTGCTGGCATAGATGTGTACTCGGACCTAGCTGAGTTGTCGAAGCATGTTAGTGGCTTTTCATACTGGGTCTACTCAATACCAGTATGGCTTAAGTACATGTGGTTACCCTTACTAACAATAGTATTAGTCTCTTTTGGAGGGTGGGCCTATACCATAAGGAACGTAGTTATATCGGTGATGACCGAGGACTTCGTTCACGTCGCTAGAGCTAAGGGCCTACCCGAGAGGACCGTGCTCTATAAGCACGTCCTGAGGGCGGCGAGTCCACCAATCGTCACTATGAGTGCACTAAGCATTGTTAATTCCCTGGGAGGCGCTATCATAACGGAGACGGTATTCTCTTGGCCGGGTATGGGTAGGACGTATTGGGTAGCTTTGCAGAACGGCGATACTGGCGTACTGATAGCCACAACGTTTGTGACGGTCTTTCTCTTTGTTATAGTTATTGTGTTACTGGATTTCATTTATGCTCTCCTAGACCCGAGGGTTAGGACAGGCATGGCAGGAGGTGCTAGGTAATGTCCACGCAGATAGAACGCATTAGATGGTTCCTAGGAGAATTAAAGAGAGTGAAAAGCGGTTTAGTAGGCTTCATACTGCTCTTCATACTAATAGGCGTGGCTTTAGCCTTTCCACTGATCGCTAACCCACAGGACGTAACTAACTGGAGCGGTCATGGTGAGTACTGGGATCAGAAGATGTTACCTAAGCTAGCGCCACCTGCTTGGGTAAACATGTTCTCCTCCGTGAAGTATGCAATCACTCAAGACCTGAGTGTTGGTGCCAGTAACTATACGGTACTTGACATGCAGGATGACAGGGATATGCTGAAGTATCTTGACCTAATGAATCCAGACGTAGCGAAGGCATTGAGGCAATTACCCGAGGATCAGAGGAAGGCGTTGCTAGATAACCTGAGGAGGAACCTACACTTCAGGTACTTAGTGTACATAGAAAAAGGTGTTGTGTATGACCTTGAGGCGGACGTTCCACCAAGCGATATAATTGTTCTATCTAAGATGGGCCCCATAGTCCTGAGGAAGGGTTTAGTGCAGGGAATAAACATTCAGTTAGTGAGGCCCGATGGGATAGCACTTACGTTAACGCCTGGAGCGTCTCACAATGTGACTAACCCATTTAATATTAATCAGTATGCAGATATGATGAGTCCGGGTCTCCTAACTGGGCTAACAATACCGGTGACCGTAAATACATCGGGGACGGAGACGTGCAAGGTAATAGCCGCTAACACGACATGGAGATTCTCTATGAGGGACTACATAAGCTCGGTCCTCAACTCAAGGAATCCTGCGTTAATTAACTCCATACTAGGACCCATACTGAAGGCCGCTAACGTAAGCATAGGTGAGGGCGTGTACATAGACCCGATGGCATTCCTGATGTCTAAAGCGGAAAGAGACATAGTTGCGGGTACTGCGCCACCGCTTAAGGGTAGGTACATGCTGTACTTCAAGTTCCTCATAAAGGTACCAGAGGGTTACCCGAAGCCAGCATTCAAGATCGAGAAAGCTAAGGCTCTAGGGGTGTATGGTCTGCTCGGGACAGACATTCAGGGAAGAGACCTATGGCCGGCATTCATCTACGGTGTTAGGTGGGCACTCATAATAGGTCTAGTCGTATCAGTTATCAGCACACTCATAGGTGTAATGTATGGAGTGATTTCCGGTTATCTAGGGGGATGGACTGACATCATTATGACTAGGATAGCGCAGATAATTTACTCACTGCCGGTTCTACCGCTGTTAATTATCCTAGCGTACTTCTTCGGACAGAATATCTGGAACATTGTGTGGATCTTAATAGCCTTCGGTTGGGTAGGGCTGGTCTTCACCGTGAGGAGCATGGTACTGCAGATAAAGGAAAACCTATACGTTGAGGCGGCGAGGGCAATAGGTGCGAGTTCGTGGAGAATAATATTCAAACACGTGTTCCCGCAGATACTACCATACACGTTCGCGTCAATAGCGCTCTCAGTACCCGGCGCAATACTTTCCGAGGCTGGACTGAGTTTCCTGGGATTAGGCGACCCAAGCGTAGTAACATGGGGCAAAATACTGCACGATGCGCAAGCTGGTAACGCAGTGCTCAATGGTGCATGGTGGTGGGTCATACCCCCAGGACTTGGCATAGCGGTGGTCGGTATGACGTTTGTATTCATCGGATATGCGCTAGACAAGATACTCAACCCGAAGTTAATCAGGTGAGGTGACAGGCATGGCGCTTCTAGAAGTAAAGGAACTGAAAACCTACTACTACACACTAAGAGGGGTTGTGAAGGCAGTAGATAATGTAAGTTTCTCTCTAGAACGCGGTGAAGTACTAGGCATTGCTGGCGAGTCAGGTTGCGGCAAATCCACGCTGGCTTGGGCCCTCTTAGGCTTGGTTCCTCCGCCCGGCAGGATCGCAGGCGGAGAAATAATGTTAGACGGTATAAACATAACGAAACTCAGCGAGCATGACCTCAGAAAGAAAGTACGGTGGAAAAAGATAAGCATGATATTCCAAGGCGCCATGAACGCGTTGACACCGGTCTTCACAATAGAGAATCAGCTGGCTGAGCCACTGATCATCCATAAGGGAATGAGTAAGAACGAGGCGAGAGAGAGGATAGCACAGATGCTTAAGGCAGTGGGACTCGACGAAACAATAATGAAAAGGTACCCACATGAACTCTCCGGTGGTCAGAAACAGAGGGTGATAATAGCAATGGCGCTGTTGCTCAACCCTGACTTAGTAATAGCTGACGAGCCAACAACTGCCCTCGACGTGATCGTGCAAGCACAGATAATGAACCTATTCAAGGAAATAAAGAAGAGATATAATATAGGCATGATATTCATTACCCACGACCTCAGCCTAATAGCCGAGATAGCCGATAAGGTAGCCATAATGTATGCTGGAAAAATAGTTGAGATAGGGTCATCAGATCAAGTATTCGGCAACCCACGCCATCCATACACACAGGGACTACTCAGGTCAATACCCAGGATAAGATCTAAGGAAAAGATAACGTGGATACCTGGTGTCCCGCCAGACCTAGTAAGGCCGCCACCAGGCTGCAGGTTCTTCCCAAGGTGTAAGTACGTCAAGGAGCGGTGCAGGAAGGAAGAACCTGAGCTTAAGGAGATTGAACCAGGCCATTTCGTAGCTTGCCACTTATATGGGTGAAAAGGATGGTTGAGCCAGTAATTAAGGTCAGGGATCTAATGAAGTACTTCCCTCTGAGGAGGGGGTTAAAGGAAATAGTAACGATGAAGCCGAGAAGATTTGTCAAGGCCGTTGATGGCATATCATTTGACATGTATATTGGAGAGGTCTTCTGTCTTGTCGGTGAGTCCGGTTGCGGCAAAACAACGACCGGAAGGCTAATCACGAGGCTC
>JAMOOZ010000351.1 GCA_027064885.1 Desulfurococcales archaeon | reverse complement strand
CGTGGGGGTCATGGGCACCTTCGGGGAGGACGGCATAAGCCCCACACTAAGAGGCACCCACCATAAAAAGACATACACAAACCTACAAAAACTTCACATCAGAAACTGCACACTACCCTCACCATAAGTGGCCATCTTTAAGAGTATCTCCCCCGCCGACCCTGCTTAGCATGTATATCTATGTTCTGTTGCTGGGAATGCAGGTTAGGGTAATTTTCTACCTTTAACCCAGTTTCACTCCGGCCACTTCATTATCTTGGCTGGTGTCGCTTTATACTCCGGTATCCCTGACTCCGGGTCTAGGCGCTCACCTGCTGTGAAGGTGTTTACTGGCGGGTCTGTGAAGTGGTTATGAATGAATATCACACCAGGCGGGACCTCGGGCGTTACCTTGACACGTATTGGTGTTGGCATGCTGTAAGGTGTTTTGAGGAGTACTTTTTCACCGTCCTTCACGTCGTACTTGGCGGCATCCTCCGGGGATATATGGAGTAGTGATGACCTCTGCTTCAGCGTTAGCTCCACTATCCTCCTAGTCATCGTGCCTGTGTTGTAGTGAGTCATTGACCTACCCGTCGTGAGTATCAGTGGATACTCCTCGGTCGGCTCCACCGTGGTTCTCGGCGGGACAGGCCTTATCCATGCCCTACCGTCCTTTGTGGGGAAGCGGTCCACGTGAAGTATTGGTGTCCCAGGGTGATCCTCGCTAGGACAAGGCCATTGTATGCCGTACCTTGACCTTCTTATCCTCTCGTACGTTATTCCCCTGTAGATGGGTACTAGGGAGCGTATCTCGTTAAAGACGTCCTCCGGCCCCGCGTAGGGCGCGTTGAATCCTAGTTCCTTCATGACCTTAATCAGTATGTCTAGGTCTGACTTAGCGTCCCCGGGCGGTTCCGCCACCTTGTATATTAGCTGGACCCTCCTTTCAGTGTTGGTTACGGTTCCGGTCTTCTCGAACCATGATGCTGCTGGTAACACTAGGTCAGCATACTCGGCCGTCTCCGTCATAAAAATGTCCTGAACCACCACGAAGTCTATCCTATCCATTGCCTTGACTATGGCGTCTGTGCTTGGCTCCGCCAGTACAGGGTTTTCGCCCATTATGTAGAGGAAGTCTATCTTGCCTTCTAGGGCTCGCTCCCACATCACGGGTGAGAACATGCCCCTTTCCCTTGGGAGTAGGACTCCCCACGCGCGCTCGAACTTAGCTATGGCTTCGGTGTCCTCGACGCTCGCGTACCCTGGGAAGACGTCGGGTAGGGCACCCATGTCGCACGCTCCTTGGACGTTTGCTTGTCCTCTGGCGGGGCATATTCCGGCGCCGGGCTTCCCTATGTTCCCGGTTATTAGGGCTAGGTTTGCTACTGCGTGCACTAACTCGGTGCCGTTGACGTGCTGCGTTATGCCCATGCCGTAGTATATTGTTGAGGGCTTGTTGGTGGCGTAGGTTACGGCTGCTTCCTCAATGTCCTTTAGAGGAACGCCCGCTATGCGTGCCGCCTTCTCTAGGTCAAAGCCTTGGAGGGACTTGACGAGGTCCTCGAAGCCCCTCGTTCTTGATTTGATGAATTCCTTGTCAATGAGGTTGTGGTCTATTATGATCTTGATCATGGCGTTGAGGAGCCACGCGTCCGTCCCTGGCCTGTGCCTGAGGTGTATGTCGGCCTCTAAGGCAGTCATCGTTTTCCTCGGGTCAGCCACGATCATTTTGAAGCCGCTTCTCCTGAAGCCGAACCTAGCTATCGCTACCCTAGCCGCTACGGCGTGTCTTTGCCTTGCTTCCGATATGAGCCTAGTTATTGCTGGGTGTGTTTCAGCAGGGTTGTACCCGATAATGAATAGTGTTTTAGCGTTCACGACGTCGTTTATGGGGTTAGTCATTGCTGCCGACCCTAACGCATTCTTCAGCGCTGTCACAGTTGGTGAATGGCATAAGCGTGCGCAGTGGTCAACGTTGTTCGTGCCAGCCACCGCCCTAGCGAGCTTCTGCATTAGGTAGTTCTCTTCATTAGTGCATCTAGCCGAGGAAAGGAAATACATCCTGTTGGGGTCGCCTGCGGCCTTAGCTTCCTTGAATCTCTCCGTAAGTATCCTTATGGCTTCACTCCACTCGATTTCCTTGAAGCCGGACTCCGTTTTCAGAAGGGGCTTCCTAAGCCTGTCTGGGTGGTTCACGACTTTCCATGAGTATATGCCTTTAGGGCATAACACACCTGCGCTCACCGGGTGGTCGAAGATCCTCTCAATACCGAGTATCTGCCCGTCCCGAACCACGAGGTAGAAGCCGCAACCAGCCCCGCAGAAGGGGCATACGCCTTGAATTAGCTTGACCTTGCTGCTCTTGGCACGTGCTGATTCACTCATCCTCTCACACCCCTAGCCTGTCCCTTAATGCCTTAATTCTCTGAACTAGGAGAGCGAAGGGTATGTTGACAGGGCATACGTCCTCGCAGGATCCGCACTCAATGCACTTGTCGTACATGTACGTGACCGTGCTTATCTGCCAGATCACTGGTGAGGTCTCCTCCCTCCAGACGAGGACCTCCTTCTCACTCCTTATTGGGCAGGCATGCCAGCACTCTAGACACATAATGCACCTGGAAAGCATCTCTTCGATGTTAGACTTATCGAGTTCCTTAAACTGCGCCTCACGCGAGATCTCGGCCACGAAATTAATGAAGGACACGACCTCCCTTCTTAATGACTTCCCCTCTGGTGGGACTTCTACCGCCTCTAGGACGCCATCATCGATCATTCTGTTTAGTATCTCAGCGCCCCAAGCAGTCAGAGGTATAGTGTAGGTGTAGCCCTCATAACCTGGTAGGAGGCCCCAGTAACCGCACGCAACGTCAGAGTACGTGGGGACGTGGTTTAAGCACCTTAGGCATGCCGGCCTGTACCCCTTACTGATGGCGTCCTTCATGTACCTGACCTTAAAGATTGAGCCGTCCTTAAGCGCGACCTCGAGGTGGTCCTTCTCGAACCTAATGTCCTTCACCTCACCGACGTTAACCTCCCTCTTTCTGAGAGCCTCGGTAAGGAGGAAAGGGTTAAATAGACCGCCGCAGTTGAGCCCTATTAGGAACACGTCCTCCCTTCTCAGCTTCCCGGTGTCCACGAGGTACTTCACCGCCCTTTCTTCACAGGGCTTCACGGTTACAGCTACCTTCTCACCGGGTCTCACGTAATCCCTAAGTAACTTAGCCAAGTTTATTGGGGCGTAGCTAACGGAACCGGCTACTTCATCAACTTCTTTAGGCTTAGTTATGAATACCGGCTTACCGCCTAGGGGTGTGGGGCCTGACTTAACCGTGATTACCGCGTCAACAATGCCTTTAGCGAGCAGGTACTTCATTAGTTCCGGGACTACGCCCCCTAGCGTTGCTTTCTTCACGAGTTCCTTGTTCGTGGACCTGACGTAGTAGTGCCCGCCCACTACGGTTTTCCTAACTTTCAAAACACCTCTCCCCAGATTTATATCGCATCTTACTGTTAAATATATAGTACGTGCTTTCAGGAAGTTCTTTAAACTAAGTATAAGTAACTTCCCAGTAATACCTGGCCTCACATAATAGAAGCATGTTTCGACTTAAAACGACGTGGGGAGATGGGGGCAAGCTTTATAAAGGTCGGTGGTTCCATGCTGTGAGATGAGCATGTACGGAGAGTACGGTGATGCTGAGGATGGAGGTGAGGTGATATGTGGTCTCTGCCGAAGATGCTGCCGAGGGTCGGGATCGCAAGGAGGGTTGCCGTTAGGAGGAAGCCTGCCGACCTAGCTTTCACATTACTTACGCTGGAGGGGTTCTTCGGCGGGTTCTACGTGACAGTGTCAAGGAGCACTACCCCTGTCTTCTTAGTGTATATGGGTTACGACTTAAGGAACCTATTCCTACTAAACGCCTTCGCTGGAACCTTAGGGTTAGTTGCCGCTGTCGTGCTCTACAAGCACGTGGGTAGGAGGGGCGCGGCGCTCAAGGGTAGGATGCTTGCCGCCATGGCTGTGGAGAGGGCTCTGTGGTTCTCCATTCCGTGGGTGGCCGGCCCTACAGTACCTACTGCCATAATATATGGGTTGGCGTTTGCTTCCACAATACCCACAGGGATCTACATGTCGGCAACATTCCTCAAAGGCTTCGAGGAGCGCAGGTACAGGAGGTTAATGTCTTATAGGGTCATGCTGTCGAGCGCGGCCGCAGTGCTTGGTCAAGGCTTAACCGTGACTGTGCTAGCCTTCGGTGAGGGTGTATGGAAGTACGTGACCCTATACACCGCGGCCTTCGCCGTCAGCCTAGTGTCGTTACTTCTCGTGGGCGCGGCCCCGATCAGGAGTATCGTTGTGAAGGCCGAGGAAGCTGTCGTGAAAGGTGAGGAGGAAGTTGAGGCTGAGGCTAGTAGTACGTACATGCTCTTCGTGATGGTGCTCACGTCAACCAGCTTACTCAGCATTGCGTGGGTACCGCACGTCATGAGGGACCTCGGCGCTCCTGACTACCTCGCAGCCATGATCGGGTTCATGCAGACCCTAGCTAATATATTTGCGAGCTGGTTCTGGGCTGAGAGGAGCTTCAAGACTTACAGGTATGCTTTCCTACTGCTGGCGTCGGTTCCGATACTCGTTTACCTCACCCCTTACCCGTTAGTGCATGTAGGTATTGCAGTGCTCTACGGGTTCTCTCTAGTGGGTGCTAACCTCTTTACTAGTTTTGCGTACTCTAGGGTTGTTCAGCACCTCGGCGTGATCAGGGCGGCGACGCTCCTAACCAGTGCTTACGCCCTCTCACTCACCGTGGCTAGTTTAGCCGGGTACGTACTAGTGTTTAATACGGCGCTAGTGTTCGCCGCAGCTACCGCCTTCTCCGTGGGCGCGTTAGCCATAGGGTTAACGACGCTTAGGGAGTTGGCGGTCATACCTCCCTCGCACGTCCGCCTATACGCTAGGATCCTCTACCACACCAGCATCGTTAGCTACAACTACGTCATGATGGCAGCTGAGAGTAGCGTTAAAGCAGCGCTAAAGACCGCCGCCCTAGTCGCGGTGTTGGCAATTCTCTTCATAATTTACAAGACACTCTACTACTTAGTTATCTTAACAAGGTAAGCACGCTTCCTTATCACTTCATCTTCGACGCTTCAGAACCGTATGTTGCTTGTGTTTAACTAATAGATATTACCTGATAATCGATATTTACGGGGTTTTACATTTGAAAACGGACGTACTTGTAATTGGGGGAGGTCCCTCCGGGATCGTAACTGCCTTAACAGCTAAGCAGAGGTACCCAGATAAGGAGGTAACGATTGTCAGAAGGGAGGAATATGTCGTTGTACCCTGCGGGATACCCTACATCTTCGGGACCTTAAAGAGTGTTGAGAAGGATAAAATAAGTGACGAGGGCCTCAAGAAGAAAGGCGTTAGCATCGTGGTTGATGAGGTAGTTGACCTGGACCTGAAGTCCAAGAAGGCGAGGCTACGTGGTGGGGAGGAGATACTCTTTGAGAAGCTTGTCCTGGCCACGGGCTCAAAACCCTCCATACCACCCATCAAGGGTACTGAGTTAAGGAGCGTGTTCCCTGTCCGTAAGGATCCGGGTCACCTCAAGGCAATGCTTGAAGCGATCCAGAATAGTGAGCGAATAACGATCATTGGCGGCGGGTTTATAGGTGTTGAGTTTGCTGACGACTTGGTGAACGCTGGCTAC
>JAMOOZ010000350.1 GCA_027064885.1 Desulfurococcales archaeon | reverse complement strand
ACCACTTCCTCCTTAACTTCTCAAGCCCCTCAGCCAGCACCTGTAAACCCTCCCTAACACCCCTTAGTAACTCTCCCTCATCAACGCCTCTGAAGCCTGCCTCAACTAAGGCATTGGGTCTTTCCCTCATCATTACGCGTAACTCCTCCGTTGATGGAGGGAACGAGGCTAGAGAAGGATCCACTACCTCCATGACGAAGCTTAACCCGTGAAGCGGCGGTGCCTCAACATATGCTTTATCCAGCGTGTCCCTGACTAGGCTCAGTAGCTCTTCACTAACCTCCGGCTTAATGCCGCGTATCGCTTCCGCCGCCTCAATGAGGTGTAGCGCCTTAAGTCCTAACACCCACCCATCCTTAAGTATGGTGGCGTGGGTCAAGCCTTCCAGCTTAGGGGAATCGGCATGGGAGCCTAGGAACCCTGTCCTGAAGAACTTGAGCTTGAGCTCCAGTGCCGAGGGTTCCCTTCCTAGCCACATGAGCTCATGGTACTTGCCAAATCCCTGGAGAAGCCTCCCATTAAGGTAAGCTAAGCCAACTCTATTGGTGGAAACGTAAATAACGCGTTCGGTACCCTCATGGACTCCGGTCTGAGGAACTACGGCAATGACCTCAGCTCCCTCTCGAGGAAGCTGGGTAGGGAGCCTAACGTTGCCGTGGTTAAGCACAAGCACTTCCTTGATCTTATTAGTGCTGATTACTGAGGACGCCATTAAGTAGAGGGCTCTCTTAGCTAGTGACTTGGGGTGGGGGTACACCTGGTCTTACCCTATAGAGTATGATGGAGGGGCTTAATCAAGGAATCGATGGGGACTCTAGGAAAAACATAGCATTGACTGTAATAAATATGTGAATTTAAGTAACTAACCTAATAATGGTGGTCAGTAAGGCCAGCGCGGGTGCCGAGGATGCATGGTGACCGCATTGAACACGGAGGCGTGAATTACCATAAGCTCGCGTTACTGGGTTTCGCAATCGCAGCCTTCCTTGAGGCACTAACCTACTTCTTGACTCACGCCACTTACATACTGGTTTACATACTTCATGCGAAATACCTTCCCCTGACATTACCTCTCGCAGGGCTCCTAGGTTTCGTGTCGGACTTAGTGCAGCTTTACGTGGTGGCCCTCATAACGCCCTACGCGCTAAAAGGTAGGGTTCCGAGTCTTCGAGGCCTTAGAGAGGAGGCACGTATCATCACGGCATACCGCATGCTTCTCTTCACGTTGCTCATGCGCGGTATAGTGTCGGCTCTCGTACTGAACGTCGCGGTAGGTATTCTTGAAATCATAGGTGCTGCAGCAACATACGTAACGCTAGAGCATATGAGGGAGGGGGGCAAGCCCTACTTAATAATACTGACGACCGGGTCACTATGCTTGCTGATCGCGGGATTCGCTGGTGCCCCACCATTAATGAACACTCACTTGGGGGTGGTGGGGATCGCGTTGCTGGCACCTTCTCTACTAAAGCTAGTGAATCCGGAGGGTATGCTCTTCCGTAACATTAGGGTTTGGGAGTACGCATTACTGTTTATGGGTTCATTAGCAGTGATTGTCGGAGGTGCTTCACGCCTAGTTAGCGCCACACATATTATTCAAGTATTAGGTATGCCAAGCTTAGGTAGCTTAGTAAGCTTGGTTGCTGGCCTAGGGTTCCTCACAGGCGTGACGGCAGGCATCATAGCGTTACTCGTAGGTGTCTACGGCTTAATAGTGTCGTTAATGGGTATAGAAAAATCGGTGTTCAGGGCCCATGGAAGCCCCTCAGAAAGAGGATTAACGTAGCAAGTGATGCTACCTCAACAAGCGTTATGAAAGCAAGTAAGGCGTAAGTCGATATAGGGTAGAGGACCCCCATTAATGCGTTGCCAGCGGCCCATGAAATACCGAAGATCATCCCATACATGCCGTAAGCGTATGCACGTAGCTCAGGCCGCACCACATCAGCCACGGTTACCCTCATGTTTGTCTCGTAAAGCCCCATTAACACACCCCAAACCACGGCAGTGATAAGCACAATATTCACCCCACTAAAGCTAGGCCATAGAAGCGTTGCTGGCGCCGCTACGGCCAGGAATGGCGCGATGATCAGGGTTTTCGGGCCAAACCTGTCGTAGAGGTAGCCGGCAGGGAAAGCTACGGCGGCGTCGGCAAGCATCGCGACCATGTACATGTACGCTATCTCGTAGTCCTTCAAGACACTGCTTGCCTTAAGGTGGAAGGCTATTAGAGACCAGTGCATGAAGCCCAACGCAAGCAAGGACATGGCGACGGTGTAGAGCCAGAAGCTTTTCCCTAGGGATGCTTTACGCTCTTTACTTTCCTTCACACCACTTACTCCTCTGAGGGTGGGGTAGTTTATGAATGCTACGCTAAGCATGAGCAGTGCGGCGAGCGCTGGTATGAAGAGCATCCTAAAGGCTTCGGAGTACGTGCCACCAGATATGAAGAGTGCATACCCAACAAAGGCAGGACCTGCCACGGCTCCCACCTGATCCATGACTTCATGTAGTCCGAATCCCTTGCCCTTGCCTATTCCCTCGGTAACCTCAGCCAGTATCGTGTCCCTGGCCGGCGTGCGTAAGCCCTTGCCAATACGCTCAACAAGTATGAGGGCCAACGCAACCTCCCAGTTACCAGCGAAAGCCAAGGCAGGCACGGCAAACAAGTTTATCCCGTACCCTAGGAATACTAGCGCCCAGTAAGCCTTACTAGACCTCAGTCTATGCGCCAGCACCCCGCCAGCACCCCTAGCAACGTACCCCAAGAAGTCACCAACAGCTACGGAACCAGCAACAACAGCTCCGGCCCCTAGCACGTCGAGGTAGGCGCCTAGAACGGATCTGGCTCCCTCATACGTCATGTCAGCGAACAATGATACAAGGCCTAATGCGATGAACGCTATTAGTTCGCGCTTACCCAACCTCACCACGTTAGGCACCCCCAATAATACTTAAGCAGAAGGCGCACGTTTCCCTCACCATTCTAAAAAGGACGCAAAGTAATTAAACATAACCTCAAGGGAGTGATGAAATACCCTTGAATCTAGCTAGCATCACGTTAGGTGCGAAGAACAGCAAGATAGCAATCATGACCTCAAGAACGCTCTGTAACCGTTTGCTACTAGAGGTTCTTGGAACACGGAACCAATGTACTTAAATGCAGAGCAAAGCAAGACTACGTAAGGTAGCTCAGCTAAGGTGTGCCTTAACAAACTAAGAGACTAGCCCTCATCCTTGGCCTTACTACTTTAAATTATTGCTGAGATAGTGAGCAAGCCGGGACTTCATTGCGCTGGAGGGGTGACGCCGCCACAGTTGTCGTTACTAGCGTAGCTAGGGATGCCAGCGACGGAACCATGCTCATACCTGAAAAGTTTATTGAGTGTCCCTCAGTTAAATACATACTTTAAGGAGTGAATTCTTGGAGTTGTGTGTTATTGCACTAATTATTATAAAATTTTGTAAAAGTCAAGTATGACCGAATAAAATTTTTGACTAATGCCCCGTAAAATGTAATTCACGAGAATAATGTATATCTTTACATATCTGCAATATTATATTGGTGCAATAACATTATGCGGCTCCACGAACTCATAGCTGAACTCGGGGTTAAAGGTAAGTGCGGCCCTGACTTCAAAGCACTCTATGAGGGTGTTAGGGATGTTGAATTGGAGGTGCCTGACGAGGAAGTAATTAACAAGGCGGTTCAAATGCTATCGGCAACAGCAAATAATGTAAGGTTATCAATTCTCGCCCTCATAAGGGACGTTCCGCTCCCAGTATGTGCAATTTCTAGGATACTAGGTATAGAGCAGACACTAGTTTCTCATCACCTCAGGGTGTTGAAGGAGGCTGGCTTAGTTGAGGTTCAGGTTAGGGGAAGGTACAGGATTTACAGCATAAATAGAGAGGGCGTGAAAGAACTATTCAGTATGTTGGAGGACCTGATAGGTCACCGTGGTAAATAAACAGTGAAGCACAATTAAGCCCCTTAACAAGCTAAGGAACGGGTGTCGACTCTTTAAGGTAGTAGTAGTGGATTGCCTAGCCAGAGGCACTGAAGTAAGGAAACACGCGACCCTTGACGCCATAGGTGTAGGGCCCCGCCTAGTTGTGGGGATACTTGAGAGTAGTGGTTGCAAAGCTAACGTAATCCAGTGTGAAGAGGCGGTTCGGAAACCAGGGGCTCTCAGTGGGTATGAAGCCCTCTTTGTTTCGGGTATGGCTACTGACATACCCTCTATGGCTAGGGTACTCAGCAGATGGCAGGGAGGGCCTGCCGTCGCCGGAGGTCCTTCCTTTGTCGAGTATGAACACCTTCTTAGACTAGGTTTCGACTACGTAGTGTGGGGTGAAGGAGAGGTATCCATACCGAAACTCATTAACGTACTCAAAGGCAATGATGAGTCTACCGAAGTTCCTAACCTGGTACACTTCTCGAATGGGCGAGCAGTGAGGAATCCAGGACCGCCCTGGGCCCCCTCACCACCCCTATGGAATTACTCGCCGTCAGTTAACGCTATTACTAACTACCCGGGCTGGTGGGGGGCTAGGGTGTACGTTGAAGTAGTACGCGGTTGCAGCAATTATCATAGACCTATGATACCGTCGCCCAACAGGAAGCCATGCGTAGGTTGCGGTAAGTGCTGGAAAGGTACTTTAAGGGAGAGACTAACCTGCCCGTCAGGCATTCCCCCAGGTTGCGGGTATTGCTCGGTGCCAGCAATATTCGGTCCGGCTAGGTCTAGGCCGGAGGACAGCATAGTGAGGGAGGTTAAGGAACTCATTAAATTAGGTGTGAGAAGGGTCGTGTTAAGTGCTCCCGACTTCCTAGACTACGGTCGGGACCGGCTCGTCGCGCCGGAGCCCTTAACCGATCCTAGGAATCCGCCCCCAAACCTAGCGGCGATAGAGTCCCTGCTCCGCAAGGTCACCTCAATACCCGAGGTTAATGAAGGAGAAGCGCACGTAATGATCGAGAACGTGAAGCCGAACCTAGTTAATGAAGAGGTGGCGGAACTCCTCGGCAAGTACCTCAAAGGCACGCCTGTACATATAGGGCTCGAGTCAGGACACCCGCAACACCACGTCGCGCTCGGCAGGCCCTCAAGGGTGGATGAAGTTATTAGGGCAGTTAAGCTACTTAGGAGAGCCGGGCTTAAACCCTACGTATATGTGATTCACGGATTACCTGGCGAGAACCAGCAGGTTATTAAGGCTACGGTCAAGGTCGTAAGGAAGCTCTGGCGCATCGGTGTTGAGAAGGTAACCCTCTACAGGTTCACACCGATCAAGGGCACGGCATTCGAGGGATTCCCAAAGCCACCACCAGCTGTCAAGTCGATAGCCCGCCCGCTCTACAACCTTGTGAAGAGGCTGAACTACGTTGCTAAGAGGAGACTCATCGGTAGGGAAGTCAAGGTTGTTGGCGTGAGTTACGACCCTAGGAGGAAGGAAATAATAGCGTACACATTGCCTCACGGGCCAGTCACGCGTGTCGCTGGGCATGGTGTGGGGCCTGAGCTTGTTGGGAAGGTGTTCACGGTGGTTGTTAGGAGGGCTGTGAGTGATAGGGTGGTTGAGGCCACGTTATGCAGGTATGGTGATAGGAATAACTAACGGAGTTGTTTAACCTCAGCTTTATAAGTGAATTACTACACTACAGTTCATAGGTGTTCAACAGTATGGCATCACCCACTCCAGTG
>JAMOOZ010000349.1 GCA_027064885.1 Desulfurococcales archaeon | reverse complement strand
TAAGCTAACAATTAACGTGCCCTACGAGGTTCTCGAGAAGATCATGAAAGCGTACCCGAACTTACCTCCCGAGGAGGCGATAAAGCAATACTTAATGGATACTGCATTAAAGGAGAAGGAGGTAGAGCTCCCTAAGGTGAGGGGTGGCGGGCTTGAGGCTTTCGCTACGGGGGTTAAAGAGCATGCACCACCTGTGAAGTGCGCCACACCTGAGGACCTAACCAAGCTTAGGAGGAGTCTTGAGGATTTGCTGAATCCCGTGACTGGTAAGATCGATTCCCTGCGCTCACAGTTCGCCACAGTTTATGAGGCTATGGAGAAGATCTTGGAGAAGCTTGAGGAGATGGATAAGAAGTTAGAACACGTGCCAATGACTGCTCCTTCCAGGGCCGCCGCGCCAGCGGCTAGGGTTGAGGAGGGCGGGCAGGCACAGCCGAGGCGTAGAAGGACTTCCGCCATAGAGATACTTAAGGAGCAGAAGGTCATGTATGAGTCAGACATAGCGTCGAAGATCAAGAATAGGGACGCGTTCTTCGAGAGACTTAAGAGGGATGGTGCCATCGTGCTTGAGTTAATAGATCAGAGAGTGGCGGTAGACCCGGAGTATTGGCGGGGATTCCTTAAGAAGCTTGAGGAAGTGAACACGAATTCCGAGCCGGAGCTCGAGAAGACTCTAGGGAAACGTGGTTATCAGTTGCTTAAGGCGCTGATGAGGAGTACGCTAGCATACTTTGACGCAACTGAACGTAAGTGGAAGCTCATGTTGGAGGACCTAAGTTAAGGGGTTTAATAACTCAATTAGCTGCTTTCGGGTAACCCACTTATCGTTGGTGCCCTGTCACCTAATCGCAGGAAACCCCACGGCATGGCCTCAGTATTATACGAGGCCCACGCATTACCTTCGCCATCCACCACCAGCACTCCGGCCGTGTCTTTACCGTAATCCTTCGTGAGTTCCTCGATTGTTCTCTCGGCCGCCTCCATTGCAGGTAAGCCGGACTCTATCCTTCTTACAACACTTAGAGCTAGAAATGACTTTATTATGACTTCACCGATCCCTGTAGCCACCGCCGCGCCTTTCTGAGTGGCGTAGAAACCTGCTCCAGGTATTGCCGAGTCACCTACGCGGCCGGGGAACTTCATTATGACGCCTCCTGTGCTTACGGCTGCTGCTAGGCGTCCTTCCCTGTCCAGGGCTACAGCCCCGACCGTGTCGTGGAGGTCTAACCACCCGAGCTTGAGCGCTAACTCGTAACTTTTCCTAAACCTCACCGCACCACCCTCCTTTATCTTAGCCAGTAACTCCCTGTAACGACCCATAACGCGTTCGGTGGGGCCTGGATGGCGTTCCATCCCGAGAGCCTTAGCCAGCTTGTCAGCGCCTTCCCCGGCCAAGAGGACGTGGTCCGTTAGCTCCATGACCTTCTTAGCAAGGAGCACGGGGTTCTTGGGGTACGTGACGGCTGCGACAGCCCCTATGCCTCCAGTCTCGCCATCCATTACGCCAGCATCCATCGTTACATTCCCTGTCAGGTCAACCACCGAACCTAACCCAGCATTCAGTAGTCCCGAGTCCTCTAAGGCGATTGTGGCCTTAACCGCGGCGTCTACTGCCATGCCTCCGGAGGCAATCACCTCCATACCCGACCTAAGGGCACGCTCTATAACGGGAATCACGTCACGTATTCTTAAGTATCTCCACGTGCCGGCCCCAGCATGCACAGCTATGACTGGACGCACTAAGACCCCCCACATAATATACTTAAGGTAACGTAATTAAGAGTGCCTCAAAGAACACTTAACCAGCTCGTGATCCACACTAATTACGTAGTTATTTACGACGAAGGTATGACCCAAATCTCAGACGAACCGGAATCCCTAACCAGTATCAACACACCGCTATAATACTCCATCCTATCCCCATAACCTACAGGGGCGGGAAGAAGAAGTACGGGCACGTTAGTGAAGTTAGCGTACATTGGATCAACCTTATACAGGCTACCACCCTCCAACATCAACCACAGGTACCTCCCATCATACGTCAACCCGACATTGCTTAAACCAGGCATGAAGTTAGCGGTATTCGACGGAGGCACGAAAGTACTATTAGCAAACGGATCAACAGCAACCAACACAGCAGCCTTAGACGTAACGTTCTGAAGGACAGTATACACGCTAGCCCCAACAACAGCCGAAACCGTGTACGGAGACGACACGTTCAAACCACGGGAAGCAAAACCAATTAACCAAGCACCACCCGAAGGATATGCCGTCAAATTATACACGCAGAACGACTGATTACCAACACCAGGCAAAACCACCAAGTACGTCTTACCTGTAGCGGAATCATGCACAACCTCAGCCCTAACACCCCCACCACCGGAAGCCCTACACGCGGAAGTAACAAGAATAGGTGGCGCTGAAGGATTGAGCAGATCTAGCTTATACACACCACTTCCATTAACCATCAATAAGGAGTAAGTCACGTAGCCGTCGTAAGCAATACCAACCGAACCATTAAATACTGTACCCGGCACACCAATAGTCTCCCAATAGCTCATCGCGACACTACCAGGCGCAACGCCGGACAGTTTAAACACATCAACATAATCAGTACCGCCCTCACCAACCAACAACACATCCCGCGACAAAGGAACCCAAACATCAGAAAACGCATTCAGGCAATCAACCTGAAGCGTAAAGGCAGAATCATCATAAGCAACAAACCTCAAAACAACAGAACCATTAACCGAGTTAACAAACGAGGCCCACAAGCCCGTTACGTTCAGATGGGCAGCAAAAGTCCCATTAAAGACCTTAACAAATGCACCTGATACCCAATCATAAGCATATACCTCAAAATCAGTAGTACTCGAACTAGACTGCAAGGCCAAGCCCACACCAGTTGAAGCAACCCTACTACCAGAAACACTCACAGTACCACTCAGATCCACTTGCGTTCTAACTTCTAATGATGAGACATACTTCTGGATGAACTCATAAACGTCCCCTCCAACAATCATTGAAACAAGAAATGAGAGTGTATTGCCTGTAACACTATTATAGAGAACTACTTTACCTCCACGGATTATGGGTTGATAAACTCTAACATAAGCGGACCCAGATATAACTGGCGCCATGTTGCTAACTAGAGAACCTGTAGAATTATAGATGAGAACTTCATCAAAACCTGGAGGTATATTGGTGAAATTAACGTATAATGGAGTAGCATTAGCCGTAACAACAACATCATCGAAAGATGCCGTAACTTCGTATGTACCTAGGCCAGCTTGGTTTAAGTTAACGTCAGTATTAATCGTTGATGCTGAGCCTCCCTTGGACCATGACGAATCATACACTGTTATATTCATCTCACCAGTAGGTGCTCTGAAAACCATGGTCCAAAACCATGTATTTGGATTAATGCCCGGGAAGATCGTTGAGTAACTAAGTTCGGTCCATGAACCAAGGTAGTACAACCATATTTCAGTATATCTTAGGCGAGTAGCAATGAAGTTGCTTTCCGCACCCAGAGCATAAAAACCATTGCTTCCGTAGAGTACGATATCAGGCTCAGAGTACGAAGTAACTAACGAAGTTGCATTCATCTTCGCTAGTATAAATATAGTGGAAGTACTATACAGGGTATTAAGGGCCCTGTTAATTATAGCAATATATTCACCTGTGCTTGAGTCTGTTTGTTCTATGTAGTGTCCTGTTGGGTTCCATGTCCAGGTTCCGTTTATTATTGTTAGGTTTCCGTCCGTGAATGGATTGTTTTGGAAGTCGTCGTAGAATATTGCTGTTCTCTTTACTCTCTGTATGATGTAGCTTGATGCTGGTGTTACTGTTACGTTTTGGTTGTCTGCGTAGTTTAGGTTTGTTGGTTGGTTTGTTGGGTTTACCGTTCCTGTTAGTGCTTTGTAGGTGTAGACGTTTCCTGCTCTTGTTTGTGGTGTTGGTATTTTTGCTGTTCCTGCCCATGTGACTGTTCCTGGGCCTGCTGTTCTTGGTAGGTAGGTGTTTGCTAGTGTTGCTTGTATGCCTGGTAGGGTTGTTGCGTTTGTGGTTGGTATTGGGTATGTTGCTTTGAATGCGTTGCCTAGTTTTGATATTAGTGTTATTACGTAGGTTGATGCTGGGCTTAGTGGTTGTGGTGTTGTTATGGTTATTGTTGTTTTTGTTTGTGGCGCGATGTATTTTTCGGGGGTTATTTTGCCGACTATTTTTACGGTGTTGTTTCTTATGATGTAGGCTACGAGTATTATTGGTTGTGTGCCGTCGTTTGTTGCTGTGATCGTTACTGATGTTCCTGTTATTGTTATGGAGTTTATTGTTAGTCTTTCCTGCTGTTTCTTTAGGAGGAGTTGGTTTGCTCTTATTACGTTGGAGGTCGTTGTCGCCATTTGCTGCATTATGAACATGAAGGCTAGAAGAAAGGCTAGGAGGGTTGCTAGTATGAATATCGCCGCTATTATTGTCGAGACTGCCTTCCTATTTCTTCCTCTGTTTCTTGCCTTCATCTCGGTTCGCCCCTCACGTGGTTACGTAAGTGACTAACTTGACCTCGTTTGGCCCGGTTAGTATTATCTCGTAAGTTTTTCCTGGCGCTAGCGTACGTTTTATTATTAGTTCGTTCACGCCACTTGGTAGTTGAACATTGAATCCTCGGATTAGGTCTGTTTTAGGTACTCGTTGCTTGTTGATGTATGCCGTGTCTATTACTACTGGGGCGCTGTCATTGCTTACGTAGACGAAGACATGTATTGTTGAGTCTGTTGAGTTGTAGTAGGCGTCAACCACGCTTGCTTGGAGCTGAGCTATGTTATTGACTCTCTCTAAGTCCCTGCTCAGCCTTTCATACTGTGCGTCTATTGCTGCCTTCGATGCTAGGTAGAATGTTGTGCCGACCGCTACGGCTATGAGGATGAGTAGGGTTACGGAAATAATTTCGGAGACTCCTTTCCTTGCCCAACGCTTGTTTAGCTTGGTCTTGGTTAGCGGCATCATTTTACCTAATCATAATGTGTTTGTGGAGTGACTTAAATTTAGTTTGACCACGATTACAGTACTACCTCGCCTTCCTTCTCTATGCTTGACCTTATCTCTTTGTATGGTAGGATAATGGTGTTCCTGGCTATTAGTACCTCGTCATCTATGACTATCTCGTCACCAAGTACGGTGCCGGGCATTATGCGGACCCACCTACCGACATACGTCCTCTCACCTATTACGGATCCTGTTATGTGGGCTGGTCCCTCCACGAGTACCCTCTCTAGGAGTACAGAGTCTTTTATCCTGGTTAGCGGGCCTACCTCGCAGCCGTCCCCTATGACTGCTAGGGGGCCTACGACGCTCCCTTGCGATAGCTTCGCTCCTTCACCGATGAATGATGGTTGAATTACTTCCGCGTTATTTACGTCGGCTGAGGGAGCTATGTAGCCATTGGGGTGCATGTGCTGTAGGGCTTGGAAGTTTGCCTTCATGTAGTCCTTAGGCACACCTATGTCTGACCATATCCCGTTGTGGACGTACCCGTATATTACGCGGTCCTCAACCATCTTCGGTATGACGTGCTTTGATAGCTTGAAGGGTGGCTTAACGTTGAAGTACTTGAGAGCTTCCGGCTCGAAGACGTAGATGCCTGCATTAATTAAGTTGCTTCTCGCCTCGCCTCTGGAGGGCTTCTCGACGAAGTCCACGATCCTGTCAGTCTCATCCAGT
>JAMOOZ010000348.1 GCA_027064885.1 Desulfurococcales archaeon | reverse complement strand
TGAATCAAATGTAAGTCTTCTGCTTTGTGGGGTTTTATTGGAGTGCTTTGAGGCAGACTAGCCTGTCTCCTTCCTTGACTTTTTCTTGTGGGTTGGGTGCTACGGTCATTTTGCCGTCGCGTATTATCGCCATGATCCTTACGGTTCTGCCTCCGTGTTTTCTGGGTAGCGCCTTTTCTAGCTCCTCTATGGTTTTGCCTTCCTCCTGCTTAGTCACGATGTGTTCTATTAGGTCGGCGGTGCCCTTGGCTGTTGTTATGTCGCGTAGGAAGTCCGCGACGCTTGGTTCGAAGGCGGCTGAGGCGAGTAGCCTTCCAAGTATTCTGGCTGGTATGACGCGTGTCGCGCCCGCCTCTTCGAGGAGTTCCCTTGCCCTCTCACTCCTGGCTAGGCATATGATCTCTGCGTTTCTGTTTAGCTTCCTTAGCATGAGGACGGTGTGCACTGCTTTGGAGTCGTCGGATAGGCAGAGAATGACCTTACCTGCCTTGTCGGCTCCCGCCCTCTTAAGCACGGACTCATCCGTGGGGTCGCCTGCGACGAACTCCACGTCCTGCGGCGGTTGCTTGGGTGGTTGTGGGAGTAACCACCCTATTCTTGCGTGTGGCTCGTTGAGCTGTAGTTCGTTGAGTGCTTCCCTGCAGGTCTCCTCCCCGCCGATCACTAAGATGTCGATGCGCTTCAACTTACCTAACCCCATATTCTTCTTGAGGGAGGCATTCATAAACTCCTCCGCAAGCACGGATACTAGAGCCGTGAACACCGCTATCCCTACGACGACCGTCTCGACCGTGACTACGGTGCCCCAAGTCGTTTCAGGGGTGATGTCACCGTAACCCACGGTAGCCATCGTCACGACCGCCCAGTAGAGTGCGCGCCACAACGTTATGTCCTGCCTACCGCCGATAACACCTTCCGTTAAGTAGAAGAGGAAGCCGTTAATGATTGCTGAAGCGAGGGATGCTAGGGCGACGTACGACAGCTTACTTCTCCGCATTAAC
>JAMOOZ010000347.1 GCA_027064885.1 Desulfurococcales archaeon | reverse complement strand
CCACAAAGTAGCCCATCAACGACTTAATGATCGGTAAATAAAAACTGACTTGATATGTGTCGACTCACCTCCGGTAGGAAGTACCCAATATAAAAAGCAAGAACAGCTCGTACGCGATGATCTGAGCACCAACGACACCTATGTTGAGTTCATAGACATTATCGATCGATGTCGAGATAATGTAATTCCCGGAAACCGACCGAACGAGGAAGAACCCTAGGAGAGCACTAATAAAGAGCGACAGTACCCCGGCAACAAAAGCGACGATCACGTCGGTGAAGCCCCTAATACGCCCGTTAATCGCTGTAATGGCTGCTGAGGGGATCGTTAGCGCGAGGAGCACTAGGTGAGTCACAGCCGCCGCGGCGTACGCGTCCCCTACACCCTCGACCGGTAATCCAAAGACCCCAGCGAAGACGGCGAATAATGCGGGTACGGCCCCCGTAACGATCACTAGCCAGGCGGACGAGCGCAGGGAAGAGACAACTCGTTCCCCAAATAAAAGGGCTGCGATGGACGAGACTGAAGCGGCGAGCACGAGTAGGCTAATTGATGCGCCGACACCCCATGAAGCCAATATTAGGGACTGCGGATCCACGAGATATAGTAGCGACCCATAAGTGGTTAGTAAGGCCCACCTACCGAGTATCTCACCCCCGAGGGGGGCGAATGCGAGGGCCACGGCCAACACGACCCTAATCAACCAGTTGGAATTGTCCAAGGCCTAACACCACCGCATGATGAGGCAGTTGCGGGAACAAGGAGCGGGTGGCCTCCGACCGACTTATCTGAGGCCACCACAATGACACATACCCTAACCGGTTCATCGATTGAGGTGTCGTTATCGTAGGTGATCGTGGCGAGGAACTTAAAGCGTGACTCCCTAGCCCTCTCCATGCACGTCCCAGAATCCCAGCTGAGGTAGTAGCTGAGGTAGCCCCCCGATTTAGACAAGTCGGTACTCCAATACGTGCCCTCAACGAGGTGCGAGGCAGGGGATAT
>JAMOOZ010000346.1 GCA_027064885.1 Desulfurococcales archaeon | reverse complement strand
GACACGCCAATGAAGATAAGAAAGCTTTATTGGGCAAGGTACTTACTTCGGGAACTGATCTACGGGGGTGCAGTAATCGATGCGTTCAGTGACCATTAGGGCGGGGATGAGGCTACATCTCGGCTTCTACAGGTTCAGTGACCCACCCTTTGAGTACGGTGGCTTGGGACTGGCTATTGAGGAGCCGTCGCTTTCGGTGACGCTCTCTGAGGAAGGAGAAACGACGTTGCCTGGGTGGGTGGCCGGGATTACCTCACATGTATTGAGAGAGGTCGGGATCACAGGTAATGTAGGTGTGGAGGTTGAGGGCTTTCTTGGTAGGCATGTGGGCCTAGGAACTACTACTAGGTTAGTTCTCTCTCTTCTCAAGGCATCATACCTCATGAAGGGTGAAGCCGTAGATCTCCCATCCATAGCGTGGAGGCTTGGAAGAGGTAGAGTGAGCGGCGTTGGCATATGGACATTTATCTATGGCGGCATGGTGGTCGACAGCGGCAGGATCCCGGGTATTGAGAGAGTTCCGCCTCCCGTGTCGCATGCGTATCTACCGACGGACTGGAGGGCTGTGGTCGCCCTGCCAGTTGTTGACGGTTATTCAGTGTCAGAGGTTAGCGAGGAACCCGTTATGAGGAAGCCTTTTGAGCATCCCAAGCAGGATGTGCTTTATTCAGCGGTAGCCAGGCTCTTATCAGCTGCTCATTTGGGTGTATTCAATGAGTTCGTCGAATCAGTAGAAAAGATTCAGGAACTCACGGGTGAGTACTTCAGTAAGTGGCAGGGAGGCATATACTGCTGTGAGCAGTCGGAATTACTCGCCGAGAAGATAAAGCAGCTTGGATTACGTGGTGTCGGGCAATCAAGTTGGGGGCCTACCGTATACGGATTCGCCCCAACAAGTGGGGCCGCCGAGAAGGCCGCCGCCGAATTAATCAGGGATATGGAAGAGATAGGCATTAAGGGTTATGTTTGGGTAACGAGGATCGCTAGGAGCGGTCACACAGCTA
>JAMOOZ010000345.1 GCA_027064885.1 Desulfurococcales archaeon | reverse complement strand
AAGAAGCCGCAGACCTAAGGAGAAGCGGTACAACGATAGTGATTAAAGCGTCACACGATGAGCTACCTCACCCAAAATACGTTAGGAAGTTCACTGAGTTAGGAGGCGCACTAATCGTGACTAGAGGCGGCGGGTCAGTAACTCTTTCCACGAAGCACGGCCACTGGTTAATCACTCCCCCTTCAATTATCGGTGACTCCACAGGCGCTGGCGATGTCATGCTAGCGGCACTAACTAATTACCTTGCCTTGGGCCACGATATCAGGCACTCTCTCCTGAGGGGCGTCGCGGCAGGCAGTATAAGGTTAGCTAAAAAGGAACCGCCATGGATCTTATGGAGCGAGATCGAGTCACTTGCTAGGAGGCTGAGGCTAGTTGAGAGCAACGGTATCGGTGATAATCCCAACATATAATGAGCGCGACAACATCCCCGAGCTAGTGCGCCGGCTAGACAAGTCGATGAAGGAGGCAGGCATAGAGTACGAGATCGTAGTGGTCGACGATAATTCCCCTGACGGAACCGCAGATATCGCTGAGGAACTCTCGAAGAAGTACCCAGTAAAGGTTCTTAGGCGCCCGGGTAAACTGGGTCTCTCGTCAGCAGTGCTTGACGGTGTTAAGGTGGCGAAGGGGGAGGTAATAGTGGTCATGGACGCTGACTTACAGCACCCTCCCGAGGCCGTGCCAAGGCTTATTAAGGCTGTGTTCGACGGGTGCGACGTGGCGGTAGGGTCCAGGTACGTGAAAGGCGGCTCCGTTGAGGGATGGAGTGCGTTCCGTAAACTCATCTCTAAGGGTGCTACCTTAATAGCTAGGGTACTCTTACCTCAGGCAAGGCATGTCAAGGACCCCATGAGCGGGTTCTTCGCCTTCCGGAGGGAGGTTATTGAGAGTGGTGAAGAGATGAACCCGAGGGGCTTCAAGATATTGCTTGAGGTTCTCGTTAGGGGTAAGTACGATCGAGTATGCGAGGTCCCCTACACATTCGGCACCAGGCTAGCGGG
>JAMOOZ010000344.1 GCA_027064885.1 Desulfurococcales archaeon | reverse complement strand
TCTTGAGACACTAGCGCCGCTTCCAAGTAGCTCGTAGGATACCTTAATGTTTGGGTGTTCCTTCATGAATTCCTTGATCCAGGCGAGGTACTGAGGTGCTGGGAAGGTCGCTCCCCCAAGCCTTAAATAGGTGGCTTGCTCTGAGCTTGTGGTCGTGGTTGTAGATGATTGTCCTGCATGTGTGTTACCTACATTTCTTTCGTAGATTATCACAGCAGCAGACATTATGAGAAGTATGGCCACAACGGCGACCACAATCTTTAATGATTCCTTCATCCCTTTGATTCACCACGTGCTTACTTGTGATTCCGGATATATCGTTGCCCGACTATTAGTCTCTTAGCAGTCAGTAATCCCTCGTAGGTGTACGTACTGGTAAATAGTGGTAAGTAATTTGAGAGAGCGGTCACACGCTTCGCGTTGTTGCTTGATCCGGGTTAAGGTTCTATTCTTTAACGGCGTTAGAGTTACAGTGACTACGAGATCATGAATGAAAAGTGAATAAGTTAAATAAGAAGGAACTCGTCGAGGAGTAGCTACCCTCAAGAACGCACTAAGGCGTCTCCGCGAGGGCCAACTTTAAGGAGGTTCTGCAACGCACATATAGAGCTCTTCAAGGATGTGCCTGAAAGGTCATCTCCTCAAGGAATTGCTTAACGAGAACGAGGAGATCGTAAGGACACTGGGAACTTCATGCTCTACGCTAGGACGCTTCTCTTAAGCAGTGGGCAGTAATGAGGGAACTATCAAGGAATACGTTAAAGCCATAAGTGAGTTAACCCGGAAGCTCTTCGACGTTATGACCCACTACGTCAAGCTATAGACGCTTCTCTACCCCCACCTAGAGCGGGGCTCAACAGCCATCCCGAGGATACTCTAGGTTAAGGAGGACAGCTCCTAGCTAAGGTCAAACGTCAAGTTATTAGCAAAGAGGCTCGGTGAACACCTAGAGGAGAGTTAACTAGGATGAAGACCGAGAACTAGCTAATGAAGATAGTTCAGCGCAAGAACGACATCTTCCTACCAGCAGCCAAGGCGCTACTCAGCAAGGGTGGGTAGCCATAGCCCTCGAAGCACCTTCCCTAGGCGCATATGGTAGGCAGAAGAAAAGCAGGGAGAGGGGAATTAAGTGAGTGCCTAGAGAACCCTAAGTGGTCTTATGAGCTATGCAAGGAGAACATAATTGGTGAGGAAATCTTCTCAATTCTCTCCAAGAAAGTTAAGATAGCGATCGGTAAGGCAGATATGTACTCGCCTACCCAAACAGGGCTACGGAGTCCTTTAATCTCTTATATTTTAATAAGACACTCTATATAGCCCAGCAATACTTATCCCCCTGAATGACGTTGTAAGTGTGGATGATGAGTTAACGGATTGATGAGTCGCCCGCGCGTTCCTTCACTTCCATGCTTTGTGGCGGGCGGGCGGTGATTTCTGGGGGACCGCTGACCGTTACGGGCTATTAATACTGTTTGCTGGGTTTTCCCGTAGTTTCTGGGTGGGAGATTTTTATGCTGGTTTGTATATACTTATTATTTGGTGATGTAGCATGTCGGAGGTTCCCCTTAAACCAGTGGGTAAGAGTGACGTGAGGAGGCTAGAGTTAGCGCTGATATTCGGGACTCTCTTCAGGCCCGACGTCGTCGAGAGGATCAGGAACGCTGAGGATAGGTTAACGTGGCTTGACTCGCTAGTAGTTGCGGCAGCCGCCTTAGCTAGGGAGCGTGCAGGGTACTCCGTCAGGCAGATCGCTGACGAGGTTGGAAGGACTGAAGCCACGATAAGGAACCACTTACAGGGCAAGACAGAGGCCGGGAAGCTAGTTAAGGAGACCTACGAGATGCTCGTTAAGTCCGGAGGTAAGTTAGAGATCAAGCCACCTCAGGAGTTAGTGTCCCTAGGTTTCGCAGCGGCCGAGCAGGTTAAGGAGGCGGTAAAGAGAGAGATGGAGGCAATGCTGAAGAGCCTTGAGGAGGAAAAGAGAAAGGCTGAGGAGAGGCTAAAGGAGCTTGAGACCGTTAAGGCGGAGCTGGAGGGTAAGCTCAAAGAGCTTGAGGAGAGGGCTAGGAGGGCAGAGGAGGAACTAACCAGAATTAAGGAGCGTGTCACGAACGCCAGGAAAGCTCTAGAAGAGGCGGTGAAGCTTCTCGAGATCTAGAACAGGCTTAGGAACCTTGAAGATAACGTTTTTCCTGAATGAATTCATTACGCCTAAAAGCTATGATTGCGTCCCTTTCTCAAGGAGGTGAATCTTTCCTTCTCTGATTTCCGCCCTACCCTCATTACTTAATTCATTAACGCACAGCACGACCCAGTATGGGTGAACCCTTAGTGAGTTCGCTAGCTCCCTGACACTTGCCTTGCCCCCACGTTCCTGCAGCGCTTTGATGATGTCGTGGCGTAGCACCTTAGCCAGCCTGCGTTGATGGGTGTTTATGTATCTCGCCACCTCTATCGCCGTGTCGACATCAACACTGAGTGTTGAGGCTATGTCCCTCACCTTAGGTCTTATCTGTAGCTTAGTGCGTTTGCCCCTACGTTTGGCGTTGACGTATTCTAGGGCGAGGGCCTCTAGCTCAGCGTCCACCTCCGTGGCTTGAGGCGGTGGTGTGGCGGCAGGTACGCAAGGTGGTGGTAGGAGGAGTGCCTTCAGGTCTATTACTGCCTCGACTTGAGGAGCGGTTACCACATACTTCTTTATGATTCTGTTCCTCCCGCTTACCTCGACCTTAAGTAGGCCTGCCGCGAGGAGGCCCTCTAAGTGGTTTAGTGTTGTTGATAGCTTAATCCCTAACCTCCTAGATATCTCGGAAGCGGTTAAGGGACCTTCAGTGAGAAGCATCTTAAGTATCTGTAGCTTGGGGCCACTGCATAGGGCATTAATTAACCACCTCACCCTGACCTGGTCATCTATCCTTACCCGCTCACCCATACGTCAGCACCGCCCCCGCTCACCATGATGTCGAGGTATAGCTTCCTCGACGCGTTGACGTAGTTAGGGTCTTCGTAGGTTGCGCTACCGTTCACCGTGGCGTGCCTCTCGCCCCTAACAGCTACGTTAGCTGCACCGCCCGAGGCAGAGCACTTAACCTTGAAGAAGTGGTTAAGCGCATCCACGCGTAAGTCAGCGCCTCCGCCCGCGACGCTTACCTTAATGCTCGATGCTGAGTGCTCCACATCGCCTAGGAAGCTTAGATGACCATCCAGCCCACCACTACTCACCGTCATAACCATCGTGAAGTTCATTAGCTTACCCAGCTTTAGATCAACACCGCCGCCGCTGATCGTGGCGTTAAGCGTTCTCAGCGTGTTGGCGTCAGCGACGCTAACCTCGAGGCCCCCTCCACTTACTTCCGCGTTAATGGACTTGACGTAGTTGGGCGGCACGTAGACCCTGATGACGTAGTTGACCGCTGTTATGTTTAGCGTGCCGTTCATGTACTTGTACCCGTACAGTAGCTTTGAGAAGCTTATGATGTTCTCCTCCCTAAGCACATCCACCTTAACCTTGCCCTCCTCACCCCATTCAAGCACGCTGACCCCGCCGCCTTTAACGAGTATGTTCAGTTTCAGGGGCCCCGTCACGTTAATTACTTCCTCCTTCACTAGCGTGGTTTTCCCGAAGCTGAAACTCATGAACTTAAAGTGAGTTACCGTGTCCGCGATGGAGGATATCAATGACTCAACGTCCGTGACGTTCACCCCGCCATCGCTTGGGCTTACCCTCCCGCTCACGTAGAGGAGGAAGGGTGACGCTATCGCCACTAGCGCGATTGCAAGGACAATCACGCCGACTACGAGGTCCCTCTCGAAACCCATCACTCACCACCTCACAGCGCCGCCGGAGCAAACATTACGAGTAACAGCAGGATTACGGACAGTAACGCCGTAGCCAACGCCTTTCCACCGCTTAATTCATGCACTACTTGAAGGCCCCTCACCTGGATCACTAGCTTGGCTATGAACTCCAGTATAAGCCCAGTACCCAGGAGCCCAGCCACAGCTATGGGGTTAGTGAGAAGGGCGGCGATTAACGCTGGAACCACATAGAACACCCTCCCAACCCAGGAGTACGCGTAAATCATTAGCGTGCTTGAGAAGTCACCTTCGCCGCCGAAGGCGTGTGAGAATCCCCACGCGATTAGGGACATGAGGAGCCACGCTATGATGTCGATCACCAATAACGTCCCCGCCAGCATGACGACCCCGCCGAAGAATAATATAGAAGTTAAGGGTGCGGGTAAGTACCTCACTATCCACGAAATCGCGGAGACCGTTGATAGTGAGGTCGCTAGACTGAAGATCACTAGCGTCGCTAACGCGTAACCTACTCCCCTGCCTTCCGCAACCATTATCTTGAAAGCCGTTTTCGGCGAGGTTAGTAGTGAGCCTAAGTCATATATGAGGTCCACTATTTCACCTCTAATCCATGTAAAATCTAACAATATATAAACCTTTCTCAAGTTACTGGCATTAGAGATTACTGTAATTATGTTGTATTGTTGTGTTGTTGAACAATAACGTTAAGCTTAATAGGCGCACACCTAATCAATTCGGGACTGGAAGTTATGAGTGCGTTCAAGCTAGGCAAGCTGACATGCTACTTAGGCATAATATCCTACGTGATAGGCGTGGGCACCATAGGGACGGCCGTAGCCATTAACCCTTGGTTTAACGTGTGGACTGACGCGTTAAGCGATATGGGGCGCGTCGGGTTAAGCACTGCCTGGGTATTCAACATGGGCTTAATGCTTGCCGCCGTCGTTGGCATGGCGTATGTTGTGTGCCTGATCAAGGTGTTTAGGAACTCACTAGCGCATCTAGCGGCTGGCGTTTACTTGGTTGCGGCAGCTAATCTCTTCCTCGTGGGTGCGTTCCCGGAGGGCACTAAGCCTCACTGGACTGTTTCCTACGAGTTCTTCTCCCTGATGCTCTTCACGTACCTGCTTAACGCGCCTGCACTATGGTTGGAGGGGCTTAGGAAGCATGCCGCCATTAACCTAGCGCTCTTCGCCCTCGGTTTAGGGGGTTCCGTGATCATTAACTGGCCCTCAACAGCTACTCTCGAACTCTACAATATAGCGTTGATGGGTGTGTGGTGCGTTACGATGTTTCACACCACAAAGCTGGTTAAGCACTGGGTTAACGAGCCTTAATTAAGGTGATTGAAGCCTTAATTAATGGATAGGCTCATGAGCGGGATCGGGGAGCTTAAGAAGTTGGGGTTGGGGGCACTTAACCGCGCGTCCCTAGCTTACCTCCTACTCCTGGTCATTGCTGACGCCTACCTCTCCGCAACTAAGGCGGGGACCGTGTACCTCCACATACTTAATGTGTTTGGGAGCAGGCTGATCGCGACGTTATTCTTCAGTGTTCAAGGCATAGTGGCTCTCTCCGCGCCTCTCATAGGCTTCATCAGCGATAAGTGGGTGGCGAAGTTCAAACGCTCGCTCATGCCGTTAATAGGTGTTGTAGCTGGTGTGGCTGGCTTCGTAATCATTGGTTATTTAAGCTCCTCACCATCCGGCGCGGGCATCGACGCGGTGGCGCTACCGCTCGGCTTAGTACTGATTTATTTCAGCGTCATAGCTGTTGAGGTGCCTGCACTCTCAGTCATAGTTGATGACTTCCCACCCTACCAGAGGTTAGTGGCCGTGTCGGTAATGATGTTTGCCTACCTGGCCGCGGTATCCGCTTCCTTCATCATTAACGCTTACTTAGTGCCTGCCGAGGCACTCACCCTCCCCACAACCCTAGTACCCGC
>JAMOOZ010000343.1 GCA_027064885.1 Desulfurococcales archaeon | reverse complement strand
CAGTAATAGAGACTATTCGCCTGAGGAGACACGGCATCACCTAATTTGTCGCAATAACGAGTTCAAGCACATCATCATGGGGGAGACACTTCCTCCGACTCCTCAGCCGCCACCCTTCATTAGGGCCCTCCATTTGATCTCCTCACAGATCTTGCCACATCCCTCACTAACCTCCACCCTCAGCCGGACCTCACCCGTGCCGACCACGGATGCGAGTTCCCCAATGGTACCCAAATCCCGGACGAGGTTTTCATGCCCCAGCCACTCGGCACGTGCCACAACTAAGCAATCACCGCATCTAGCTACGAGTGCCTCATTACCTTCAATGACCTCGCAACCTGTCCTCCTAAGGAAGCGGCCGATCTCAGCGATTAATGTCTCGGGCCTGGTGAGCCTGTAAACGCTGTCCTCGCAGATTACGCTCAAGCACCGACCTACCTACGAAGAGCTAACGGGAGAGTAATTACTCTCCGGGCCAGGCTCTTAGGTTTCGCGGGTGTTCACTGGCTACCCTCAGTCACGGGCGTGATCGACACATCCACACGTATCGGTGAGGGGCAACCGCAGTCAGGCTCTATCTCTCCAGAGCCTTCCACGCCCTCTCCCTCGCCGCAGTGGTGGTGATGTGACAACGTTATCTTCACCCATACAACCGCTTCCTCACCGGGCCATAGGGTCATGGGCACCCCAGTCTGGTTGCTGATGGGTAGTCCGCACCCGCTGTTTAGCCCCCAGGAATCCCCGTTAAAGGCGTCGTTGTATGGGCCGTAAACGAAGACCTCGACAGATGTGCTCAGGTCGTGGTTAGCTGAGGCGTACACATCGAAACTAGTTATCGTCACAGGTACGGTTCCATTGCTCCTCACAAGCGCGCCGACCCATATTACTGGCTTATGGGTCCATAGAAATACCCTAGCACCCGCGCTTCCTCCATCACCCGCAACCCACACATCACTCATAGGCATGTCCTCTATGTCTCTCGACAAGCACACGCCTCCGCAGCAAGGA
>JAMOOZ010000342.1 GCA_027064885.1 Desulfurococcales archaeon | reverse complement strand
TCAGGGTCACTCACCTCCCTTACCTTAAGAAGGACAGGTATCTTCAGCGGGTTCATGAGGCCAGCGACGTAGAACTCCCTCCTCCCTAGGATGGCTAGGGATTGCTCCGATATCCACGCTAGGTTCATGTAGCCCTTCAGCTCGTTGAAGTCTGAGGGTGTTTGGAGCTTGCTGAAGAACCAAGTGTTTATGTTGCCCCTCACCTCCGGGTCGAGGTCAATGATCCTTTGGGTGACTAGCACCACGCCTAAACCCCACTTCCTCCCCTCCCTAGCTATCCTCCCGATAGCTTTCCCTGCCTCACCACAGAACCTACAGGCGTAGTTGTGGGCCTCATCAATAACCACGACCGTGTTCACGGGCTCGCGTGACTCACCTATCCTCCTCCACAGCTCGTTAATGACCGCGGCCACAACATACCTCCTCACCACAGTGTCCTCCGTACTTAGGTCAACAACCACTAATCTCTCCCTGAGAGCCTCATCAACAATGTCTGAGGGCAGTAAATCGCGCTCACTGAGGGACTTGAAGAACGCGTCACCTAACTTGACGTCTATCGCCACACCTAACCTGATCTTAACGCTCTCAATATTCCTGCCCCTAAGGAACTCAGCAACCTCACTCACGGTGGACTTGAAGACCGCCTTATCCCACTTGATGCCTTGCTTAGCCATAGCTTCCAGAAGGGCAGAGTAGTTCAGCTTATCGATCCTCTCCAGCATATCGTCGAGCGTGACGTCCTCCCCACCACCTCCCTGGTTTTGCGGGGTGCTTAACCCGAACCGACTTAAACCTCCGCCCCTCCCGAACCTACTATTGTTTGGCTTGCTTGCCTTGCCTTCACCGCCCTTAATGCCGAATACTTCGCCCCTAACGTCCTTGGGTAGTGTTTTGAAGAGGTAGTATAGGGTTGATATGAGTAGGTAGGGCTCGTACGTGTTGGGGTTCAAGCCTGTTTTCTCGAGCATTAAGTCAGTTATTAGGGCGATGTCCAGCACAACACGTGATGCGGACACAGCCCTCTCCGGGTAATACCTCACGTAATCCATGCCTGTATGGTCGAAAACTATGGCACGGTACCCGGTCTTACCCAGCACTTCGTCAAGCAGGGCCTTAACGAGCCTTGACTTACCTGTGCCCGTGGCCCCAACGACTGCTAAGTGGTAGGGAAGCCACGTGGGGCTTAAGGGAACTTCAACACCGCTGTACTTATGATGCCCTACGACTAGTCCCTCACCCAAGTCCACACCCAGGTCCTCGGGGGACTCGATCACGTGGACCTTAGACCCGGGGTTGGGCGGGAGCTGAACCTCGTTCAGAGCGCTGTCGTCGCCTATGACCCCTATTAACGCGACGTACACGCTCGTGTGGGGTAAGGTACCCATGTCGGCTAACTCGGGATTATCTACGTAGCTGGTCCTCCTGAAGGCGTTGAGGAAGGGCTCGTACCTCTTAGCCCCTCTGAGCACGCCTAAGTACTTAATGCCTCTCCTCTCGTCATCGACTAGGACTAACTGCTCCTCCTTAGCTAGGTGCTCGTACCTATCCCAAACAATCACAGGTGCGTAGGTCGTTGTGGAGCCGCTACCAACCACGCCCACTAGCCTCATACAACCGACCACCCCACTAATGTTTACGGCCCTTAAGTAAGGTACTCCATTAAGGAAACGAGTCAGCAAGAGGGTCGGTAATACCTTAGGGCCTAGCTAAAGGGTTAATGTTGGTGGGCCCGAACCTCAGCCCTAAACCTCCCTAATTAACCTCAACGCATCCCTATACAGCCTCACAACGTAATCCCTCCTAGGGCCAGAGCCTCTCCCAGAGTAAAGGGCTTCATACCTCCTCACAAGCTCCGGGTACCTCGACTCAATAACCCTTAAAATACTTCTCCCTAACCCCGACATCGAGCGTAAGTGGGGCGACGTGCACGTAATCAACGCCGCAGTCCTTAGCAATCCTGACCGTCTCCTCCAACTCACCGTCACTAACGTGAGGAAGGATCGGGATGAACACTATACCCACTTGAAAGCCCTCATCCCTAGCCCTAACTAAGGCCATCAACCTCTCCTTAGGCGGTGAGGCTGGGGGCTCGAACACCCTCGCGATGACGTCTCTCAACGTTGAGAGCGAGAACGTAATCAAGACACCGTTAATTCTGCCCCTTTGGGACCTCACGTTAAGGATAAGGGAAAAACACTAGTTAGTGTGTTACTTCCGGTGGCCTGGTGACCGCCTGATCAGCGATTCATG
Organism: Desulfurococcales archaeon; assembly: GCA_027064885.1. GTDB lineage: Archaea > Thermoproteota > Thermoprotei_A > Sulfolobales > NBVN01 > WAOL01. Next base: position 2,896 of record JAMOOZ010000342.1, on the reverse strand, counting down.
CTGGTGGAGGTGGTGGCGGGGGCATGTAGGCTGGTTGCCTGGACCTGCGTTTGAGGAGTATTAGCGCTATCACCACCACTACCGCGACCCCCACGCCCCCGCCAGCCACCAGGGCCCATGGTACACCCCCACCTGGTTTAGTGGTTGTCGCTGGAGTGGTTACGTCCCCGGTCACTGCGCTCGTGCCTGCGTGCGTCGTGGCTGGGGTAGTGGGTTGAGATGCTGTTGCCGGGGTTGTTGGCTGCGTTGTTGATGGCTTAGTAGTTGTTTGCGGTGCTGTAGTGCTTGGTTGCCCGCCACCCGCTAGGCTGACGCGGTACGCGATGATCTTCCCAACGTACTCCCCGCTCGAGAGTTTCTTGTCCATAGTCACGATAACTAACCCGCGTGAAGGTACTGAGGCCAGCGAGTCCCCAGCCCATCCCTTATGGATCTCGCATCTCAGTACCGAGCCATCGTTGAGTGATAGGAAACACACCTTACCGTTATCCAGTACGGTCGCCACTACCTGCTGGGCAGGTAGGAAAGCAGCTACCCACGGGTACTCCCCCAGGTTAGGGCTTAACCATACCTTCTTTAGTGTAGTAGCATCGTATAGCGCTATCCAACCCCTGAAACTGCTTTCAGATTCAGTCAGACCTATTGGGATGGCTAGGAGCTTGCTGTTGGGGGAGAGGGTGGGTAGTATGGGTTGCCCAGGTAAATTCTTAATTCTGTTGACTTCCTCGCCGTCTTTACTTAGCACCACCACCATCCCCTCGCCCTCACCCGTTACGATACCCACGAACACCTTGCCTCCGCTCGCCCTCACCCCCCAAAGCTTAGCTGCGCCTGATAACTTGGTCTTCCACGCTACCGCGCCGTTAGATGTTCTGAAGGCGTACACTACGTTATCGCTAGCTGGTGACGCGACGATTAACTTTCCGTCGTCGCTGAAGTCTACGTTCCATCCGAAGCCTGGGTACTCAGAAGTCCTCCATAATGTCTTCCCAGTATCCACTGACACTAACGCTATTCTGAACACGTAGTTATCCTTGCTGACGGGCCTACTTAGGAGTAAGGCAGCCTTAGCCCCATCAGGTGTTATGGCGGCGAATGCTGCGTAGTAATCCTTACCCATACTCACCTTCCTCACAATATTACCTGTGGCCACATCCACAACTAGGAGGCTAGCCGGATACTCGATAGCCACGACAGCTATTGAGCCGTCTGCCGACAAGTCAATACTGTAGGGTATGCCCGAACCCGTATCCAGGACCCATTCCTCATTAATGTTTAGTCTCTGCTTAGCCTGCAGAGGCGCTGAGGTGATGGCGAGAAATACGACAATAATAACTAAGGCGGTCACGCACTGCCTGCTCTTGCGCGCCATGCAGGCTGTACTCACCACCAACTACCTTCATTTTTTCTCATTAATATTTTAGATAAAATACTTTACTGTTCAAAAATACTTAATAAAAACAAATACAATCCTAATAAGGAAATCCTCGGCAACATCATGAAGCTTCAAGTACGCCTCCTTAATGAATCTCTCCCCAACCATACCCTAAACAACCTAATCACGATCCCCTCAAATCTGCGGTCAATCATTACTAGCGAGTCATCCAAAACACTACGTCCTTGTACGTCTCGCTCAACACTAAAGTAACGTCGCGATCCTCAACAAGACCCAGCAACTCTCCTTAGCCGTAGCCACGACAGTCGTCAGGCAACTGTTAAGCACCCTGAGAAGGTTCCCTTTCTCTCTAATTGTTCATGCCCGAGTACTTCACGCGTGTAACATGATCCTCGTGGCTAGGTCCGGACGTGTCCTTAATTGCTTCGTAGAAGAAGGAATCCCTATTCCTGTATATTATTATTTAATGAGTTATGGAGCTCCGGTACTCCTCTCCTAAACTTAGCGCATAGTAAGTCCTCATCCGCCAAGAGATGAAGACTGCGTCAATGCCTGCGTCCCTCAGTAACCCTCAACTGCCACTTAATGATCGACTCGCTGCACTTGAGTAGTAACTTATTACTGACTCGTCAACGACGGCCGCGATGACGCTGACATTTCGGTGCCCATTACCTAGGTCATCACAGTACCACACAGTAGAATACGACCACGGTGACTTCCGTAACCTCTGAAGCACCGCTACCGCTTACCCCGCCGCTACCGCCTATGGATCTGCTCTGACATGAAGTCAGCATGGTAAGCACTAGTAAAGTAACAGTGAGGATCGCTACCACAGTGACATGTGAGGAGTATTAAATCTTAGAGCCGTAACAATCCATCAAGCGTAAATTACATGAAAACAAAACATTAGCAGGGACAGGATGATGGTGAGGGTAACGAGTAAGTCAGGAATCTCCTCAATAATCTCCGTAGTCCTGCTCATACTAATAGCAGTCTCGGTAGGCATAATTATCTACGCCTTCGCCACAGGATGGGTGAGTAGCAGACTAAGCGGGACTATAGGGCCGTCAACCGTACTGACGGTCGAGAAGGGGTGGTGCAACATAACACTAAACTCCTGCACGGTAATGGTCAGGAACGACGGCTCAAAAACCGTGAGCATAGTTAGGGCATACGTGGTGGACCCCGTAGGGCACGTGTACATGCAGACGTACCTAACACCCATAAAGGTGGACCCAGGCAACGTAAGTAAGGTCGTGGTAAAGCCAAGCGACCTAACACTCCACATAGGGTACACCTACAAAATAACGCTAATAGCGAACGACGGGACCGAAACCTCAACAACGGTTAAGGCAACTTGAGCACTTCACCCGTGACCGACAGGCAGCATAGCTAACCAGGTACTAGCCCAACCTATCCCGCCTTCAACACCTTGCTTCGCGAAGAGCAACCTGACAATATGCACGGTCACACCATCAACCCTCACGGGAATATGTGTGC
>JAMOOZ010000341.1 GCA_027064885.1 Desulfurococcales archaeon | reverse complement strand
AGACTCAGACAGGAGGTTAAGTGTGACCCCAGCAACCCGTTCGGTATTATTGATTGCGTCGGTGACCCACTTCATGTCGCGTTAGCGGGGTTCGCTGTAGGCGCGCTGACGGAAGGCTCCACAGTACTACTGGCGGGGGGAACGCAGATGGCCGCGGTCTTAGCCATAATGAAGGCTGTTGACCCCGACGTCCTCAAGCACGGTAATGTAGCTATAGGCACTACTAAGTGGGTAATTGAGGACGAGTCCTCCGACCTTAAAGGACTGGTTAAGGAGGTATCACCGTCAACCTCGGTAATGTTCACGGAGCTTTCCTTCAGCGACTCACCCTGTCCCGGCCTCAGAATGTATGAGGAGGGCTACGTGAAGGAAGGGGTAGGTGCTGGCGGTACCTCAATAGCTGTTGAGGTCAAGGGATTCAAGCTAAGCGGGATCAAGGAAGCCATATACAAGGAGTATGAAAGGCTGATAAGCCTTGGGGCCGCTAAAGCCTGAGTTACTCGACGATAACACGCTACTTATAACGTTCACTAGGTCCAACCCCGCCTCACTGAGCACTTCATTCACGGGGGGCGGTGTAGGGCATGCGAAGTACGTGATATTAAGGAAGGTTAGCAACAAGTTTAACGTAGTACCAGTGGAGCTACTCAGACTAGCCAGAAGAGTGACATCGCGTGCTGGCACCCCGTCAGCCGAGTCGATAGTGATCTTCACGGCTGCTTCAGTTAATGATTACGTCCTCGTGGAGTCTAGGAACCCTCGCGTGGATGCCTCCGTGCTAGCGGTAATCGGGCTTAATCCACCAGCATGCGTTGAAGCGAGGGAAACATACGAGGCGCCAGTAGTTAAGGCAGGGATAGGAGGTGACGTAGGGACTATTAGCATAGTCGTGGGTGTCGGGCACAGCCTAACATGCGCTGCCGCATTAGACCTGTTCAGAACCGTAGTGGAGGCCAAAGCCACTGCATGCTCTGACCTACTCCTAAGATGTGAATCAAGGGCTGTCGGGACG
>JAMOOZ010000340.1 GCA_027064885.1 Desulfurococcales archaeon | reverse complement strand
CCTACACTCAACACTATCATGTAGCACTTCACTCACGCCAAACACAGCCCTTAAGGCTCTCACTACGAACAATTCCGAACCCACCCACCCACTTTCTTCCCTATGGGCTACCTATGACGGGCGTTGTGAGCAGGGAGGTCATGACTGCCGAGATAATTCCACGATTATAGCGCCGAGCAGGACAGCAAGGAAACCCGCTACGGTGCCTCTGGAAACGCCGCCTCCAGTCATGTACTCCTCTACGAAACCCCCTATGAACCCCACGGTCACGGCACCGATCATCCTAGCAACCTCTAACAATGTATTATGCTTTTCAAGGTTTAAAGAACAACGACCACAATTATTTAGGCATTTACCTCAGTTAAAATCACACGTAGGTTCGGCTTATATCCAGCACCTCACCAGTCTTTTCTATCGCTATGTCAAACGTTGTTTCAGCAATAGACTCCATCTCCTGGCTAACCTCATAAAGCCTATCGGTGAACTCCCTAATAGTTAAGTAAGCCTCATCGAGCCCTAACTCCCTAAACACTAGCTCATTGTACTTCTTCAGGTGGCTGTGATACTCCTTAATGAGGTTCAACACCTCGTTAACTAGGTACGGGTTCAGGTTCTTGAGGCATTTATCTATTCTATCAACGATCAGGAGCAGGGTATCCAAACACTCCTTTAGTAAGTCTTTCGTTGCTTGAAGCTTACGGATAACGTCCACACCACCCTTAACTAAGATCTCCGCGGCAGCGCTCAGAGCATCAGCAGCTTCCTCAAACGCACGTACGACCCCCCTATACTCTGTAGCGAGGGATGGTTTGATCCCTAAGTAACGCCCTAATGTTCTGTTCGTTTGAGAGAGGAGGAGTTGCCTAACTGTTAACGCATGAAGCCTATCAACCTCGCTCTCCAGCTCCATTACTTCCTTCAGGAGGTATGGTTTATTGTCAAGCAACGCTATCTGAATGTGCTGGATCATGAATTTAACAAGGTTAGCCATTCTACCGATGATCGTTGCTGCTGAGTACTT
>JAMOOZ010000339.1 GCA_027064885.1 Desulfurococcales archaeon | reverse complement strand
GCTAAGCCCCCGCCAAGGTTTCGCGGCCCAACGTTCACCACAGAAGTGCAGGGACTCAAGATCGTCGCTACCCTATCAAATCCCAGCGTAAGGGTAGGTGGGACGTTATGGATCAGGGTTAGCCTCACGGGTGAGAAAGCAAGTTGTGTTAACTCACTTAGGGTAATCATCGTTAACTCCAAAGGCCAGAAAGTGTATGACGTCCACACGTGGTTACCTCACGGAACCGTAACTCCAGGAACCCAAGGATCCCAGGGAGAGACATACAACATTGTATGGAAGGCATCTAAGCACCCCTCAGCGAACGTTGAGGTAACGCCAGGTAACTACACGCTCATAATGAAAGCGGTGGTTAACGGGGAGGAAGCAACCGTGAAGGGAACCATAGAGGTAGTGGGGTAATGGGAGAGACTCTGACTTCATCCGCCGACACGTAAGTTAATCACGACTACCTCAGGCTCGGACCCTATCCTCAAAGGCAGTATCACCGTACCTACTCCCCTACTGATGACTACGGTCGCGTTATTGATTCTGTGTATTCCTTCAAACATGTTCCTCGGGCATCCCTGAGGTAGGAAGGGCGGGTGACCCAAGATCTTGACTTGACCTCCGTGGCAGTGCCCGGCCAGCGCTAGCCCCTTGAAGCCCTCCTTCGCGGCCTTCAAAGCTAGTTGGGGTTCATGGGTCAGTAGTATGTAAGCATCGGCGTTAGGTAGGGACTTAACTATGCTTACGTTTGGGCGACCATAGACCATGTCGTCCAGCCCCACAACCACCACGTTGACGTCCTTGACGCGTAGGGTTACGTACTGGTTGATTAGCATGGTGCCGCCGTACTCGTTAAGGATCCTAGCTTCCTTACCCGCTAACCCTAAGCCCCTCTCCCAGTTCCCGGGGACCGCGTATATGGGTGTGTTGGGTAGCTCCTCCCTCACTAAGGCGAGGAACTTACGGAGCGTAGCTAACCCCTCAGCATTGCTCACCGCGTCCCCCGTCATCACGAGCACGTCGGGATGCGTGTTAACCACTAGCCTAGCTAGGCGCGCGACGCGTTCCGACCAGCTAGTAAAGTGCGTGTCCGAGAGTTGAGTGACCCTAATAACTACGTTGCCTTTACCTATTGAGTACCTAGTCACGGTTAAGTCGCTGGCCTGATTCAGAACCATCATGATCGCCGTCACTACGGCAATTAATAGGGCTAAGGCAAGTAAAGCTCTCCTTAACTTCCTGCGGTTAAGCCTCAGCGCCTCCTCCCTCGACATTACCTCTCCTTAATCTCCTCCCGTCCCCTATGACCCAGTACTCGCCGTCTTCCCTTACCTCAAGCTTATATATGGGTGCCTCATGCTTAACCCTCTCAAGCACCTGCGCAGCGGCCTCGAACGCCTTACTCCTGGTCGCAGCGGTGACGATAACGTATATTGTTGGGTCGCCCGGCCTTAAGGCGCCGACCCTATGGAGGATCACCACGTCCTCAACGCCGAATTCCTTGACCGCCCACTCACCTATCTCTCTGAGCTTCCCTAGCGCGTAGGACTCGTGCGCCTCATAAACAAGCTCCTTCACGGCGGAGCCTTCCACGACTCCCTTCACGAACCCCATGAACATTACTAGGGCTCCACAACCCTTCCCCGCCGCCTGCCTAGCTAGTGCTTTGAGGGTGGAGTCCAGCTCCACATCATCCTTAATGACCCCTACCTTAACGGTCAACTCAACCACCTGAGGCTGGCGGGAGTACCTCCACGACGTCATCGTTGTTAACAACGTCGCCCTCCCTTAAGGGTTTTCCGTTAAGTAAGTAGATGATGTCCACCTCTCCCTTCTTAACCATGTCGAGAACCTTAGCGAACCCAGGTATTGATGAGGCAAGAACCTCGGGGAGCCCGGACGCCTTAACACCACTGGCTTTAAGGCTAACCTCGAATTCCTTGCCGCTCACGTAGTCCCTGAGGAACCCGTAGAACCTGACCTTCAACGCCCCGTAACCCCCCACGTCAAGAGGTTTTATGGCCTTATAAGGTGTGCTGGCCCGTGAACCCCCAGGGAACTTATCATTAATTTACCTTAACTTCCCTTAATAGGGTGGGGACGTTAAGGCATGAGTGCCGCCGACACCATCGTGTACTTCGTCGCGTCAGTGGTTCTGGTTTCGGGTGCGTTGCTGGCGTTACTGGCTGGGAGGATCCCGGCTAACCCGATCTTTGGCTTTAGGATCGGGTACGCTTACGCTTCGAAAAAAGCTTGGGTTAAGCTGAACAGGGTGGCTGGCGTATGCCTCTGCATTCTAGGCGCGTCTCTAATCCCTCAACACTTACTGCTTGGTGATGCTGGAACCACGGTGTTGCTCTTCGGCGTTGAGATAACGATCCTCACAGCCGCTCTAATACTGTATGGGGAGAGGGTGGCTGAGGCAGAACTCATTTCGGAGGCTGCGCCAGCCCTACCCGGCGAGCCCATCCCAGTAAAGGGGTACGGCATCAACCCGCTTGCCGCTGCCCTAGCACTTCTCGGAGCTATGATACTCGCCTACTCAGCCACGCTCCTCCCGAGCATTAAGGGTGGAGAGGTAGCGATCCACTTCGGGGCCTCTGGGGAGCCCAACGGCTTCATGCCCGCCTCCCAATTACCCACGCTTTACCTCGCCCCGACATTCGTCGGCGGTTTAGCATTACTCTTCATGTTCCTGAGCGTGAGGAAGCCTGAGTCCTTCTATAAGCCGTGGCTCACAGAGCGAGAGATAACCATAATGGTTCACTCGCTGCAGGTAATGGTTGCGTCGGTGTTCCTAGTGGTCTCTGTGGCGATATACGACACGATATACTATAATGTTTATGAGGCCCACGCGATCCCCCTGCAGTTCCTCATACCCGCATCTCTCACAATGGTCTTCGTGCCAACAGCGATCCTCATAGCTGTGGCGGTTAAGGCATACGGGAGATGGGTCAAGGAGTTCAAGGATTGGTGACACGTCAGGAATAACAACACACTCCTTGCTAAACTATTAGCTTAGGGTAAGGGATAACGAAATCCTCAAAAGAAAGTGCTGAAGACGTACTTTAGCAATCGTAGTCTGTTAAGGGGCTTGAGTATGGTTGGGGCCTTAAAGTTAGTACTCGCAAGCTCGAGTTCAAGGAGGGTTAAGGTACTTAAGAACCTAGGCCTTAACCCCATAGTTATTGCGCCTAAGGGGGTTGAGGAGGTTTTAGAGGGTCCTGCGGAGGAAGTCGTTAGGCGGAACGCTACGGCAAAGCTACGAGCAGTGCTTGAGGAGGTCAGAGCCGTTACTGAGGGTGTTAGCAGTAAGGTAGTGGTTGTAGCGGCAGACACTATCGTCGTAACGCGTGAGGGAAGGGTGTTAGGAAAGGCCTCAAATATTGAGGAGGCGCGTAAGTACCTTAAGGCACTGAGGTACGGGCGGCACTCCGTACTGACGGGCGTGGCCGTAGCCCTCATTGAGAGTGGGTCACTCCGTGATGAGGTAGTGGACGTTGTTGAGACTAGGGTTAAGATGAGGTGCTTCAGTGATGAGGAGCTCGAGGCGTACTTGAGGAGTGGTGAGCCATTAGGGAAGGCGGGGGCGTACGCGCTTCAGGGCTTAGGCGCGTTGCTGGTTGAGCGCGTTGATGGTGACCCCTACAATGTTGTTGGTCTTCCCTTAGCGAGAGTGAATGAGTTAGTCGTGGATGTGGCTGGGGTAAGCCTCCTTGAGGAAGTTACCCGCGCTGGTGAAGGATGAGCTTAAGCACCTCCTCGTGCGAGCCGAAGACCTCCCACATCCTCCCTGAGTACCCCTTACTCAGCTTCCTCATGGCGCCCGCCATGAACTTATCTATGGAGGGCGTGGTTAGTGATGGTGGGTAGGGCTCGTAGTAGTCAGTCCCCCTAATGATTGCTGTGGCGAAATGCCAGAGCGTCTTAGCAACCTTACGTCCCTTCACGGCCTTAGCCTCAGCGCCGCGGGAGACGAAGGAGCAGTGCAGCACATATATCCCCGCAACCTTAACTCCCTTAGCGAGGGCCTCAGCCCTAACGCTGGATGTGACCTTATCTAGGTCGAGTATGACGTACCCGTGCCTAGTGGTTTCCTCACCCTCAGGGAGCTTAATACCGTAAACCCTCTCCACCTTCGGGTCGTAGACGAGGACGCCTGTCCCGCCAACAACCCACGCCTCACTCCCCCTAACCTCAACTAACGTATTCTCCGTGGTTAGGGGGACCCCACCCTCAGCCAGGGTCATAGCTAGTAACGTGCTCTTACCTGTGTGCGGGTACCCGAGAAGCATTACCGCCTCTCCATCATCCCTAAGCACGGTCACGGTGTCGGTGAAGAGGAGCTTCCCGTCCCTAACGTAGAGCCTTGATAGGGCCTGCAGCACGAAGAAGTAGGGTGACTCGTTAACGTATGGTGCTGGGGGCGGTGACTCAACCCAGTACTCATCAGCCTCACCCGCACCCTCCCTAAGAACGAACCTCCTAACCCTGAAGGGTATGCCCTCATCGCTTAAGTCCCAGTGAATTATTGCTTGAGGCCCTCGAGGCGTGGGGATCAACGCGCTCGTAAGGGGCGTTAAGTCGAACGTCGGCAAGTAGCGCTTAGGGAAGGAGCCCCCGAAACCCTCAACCACCTCGGAGGCCCCACCTCCCCTCACCCTGAACTCCGCCGTAACCCCGTAGGAGCTCAGCCTGAATACCTCTATCGCCCGCACCCGAAACTTAATGGTGGACAGAATATTAACTTGAACCCACAAACTACAGCGACAGTAACACAGCGGCCAGAACCGCTAACACAATACCTAACGCTTGAGTCGTACTGATCTTCTCACCAAGCACCACCAACGCAAGCACCGCCGTCAACGCAGGGTAAAGCGCCGTCAACGGAACCACCACGGACGCCCTACCCGTACTCAACGCCTTCATGAACAACACGTACCCGCCACCACCGAACACACCCGCCAGAAGAGCCAGCAAAGCACTCCTCCCAACCTTCAGGTGAGGGCCACCAAACACGAACACAGTCACCGCGACAGCAAAGGACGCGATGGCTGAGAGGAAGTAAACCTCAAGCCACGACGACCCCCTCGAAGCAACCTTAAGCACCAAACCCCAAAGACCCCACATAATGAGGCAGAGCAAGGCATAAGCCAACCAATCACTACCCGAACCCATTCCTACCCCCAACACTTAGGTTGAGACAAATAAATAAGGAAAACACGCTCCATGAATAGAACACTGTTTATGAGGAATTAATAAAGTGTAGGGAGGCATTAAGGAGCACTGTCTTGGGGAGCTAGTGCTTTCGCTTGAATTAGGAACGTAACCTCAGTGTATTAGTTAGATTTGCTTCCCTGATTTCCGGCTTCACACGCGGGTGCTCAGGTAGGAGGTATGAGGCTAGAAGTGAGGTTATTGAGAGCCTGAAGCGTAGGAAAGCTTTATACCTTACTTAGGCATAACAGGTTATTGGAGTAACAACCGTAACGGTTGTTACCGCCGGGGATGTGGGCTCTGCGGTGAGTGAAGATGATCCGTGGAGTGTTCCCGTGACCCGGCGACTCTATTACTTTTCAAATTTCCTTAGTTCTTCATTGAATTTCCTTGGGTTTTCTCTCAGGAGTAGCCTGAAGTAGTTTGCTAGGTTATCTGCGAGCTTATTTAGGTATTCTTCATGCTTTCTTTTAGCTCTTCCTTCCCTGCGTTTTCGTTTTTATAGGTAGTTCACCTGGTCGTACAACTTATCGTCCACTATTACTAGTGCTGGCTTTAGCTTTCGCAGGAGTGTGTTAATTTCCTTTAAGGCTTCGGGTGTGTAGACGTATACCCTAGCTACATCTAT
>JAMOOZ010000338.1 GCA_027064885.1 Desulfurococcales archaeon | reverse complement strand
CAACGCATTTTCACCCATAATAGACCTCTTCCAAACTCCAATATCCTACGCTTACGTAATACCCCTTCTTAATCCAGACACGGATCAGTATGACTTGTATAGCACGATGTTAGGTTTTTCCCTCACCGCATTTCTATTATACTTTATTTTTAACGTCGTTTGGGCGTTCTTTATAAAAGAAAACGTGGACACAGCACTAATCGAATCATTGAAGGAATCCGTAGCAGTATTAATCGTAATGTTACTTGCACCCTATCTTTACAACCTCTCGGCGGGAATCCTAAACGCGATAAGCATGAGCATCGCCTACAAGATCGACATCGCCCCCCTCTGCGCCGGTATGGCCTCGTACGCTGGCATGGCTTTAGTAGTCGGATACTTCGCCCCATACATCGCAAGCCTCATGGCTATGATTACCATGGCTTACTTAACCCTCGTAACCCTCACCGCCGCAAAATATTGGCTAACACTCTCACTCATCATCGTAAGCCCAGTCTTAGCCGTTAGCTACTTACACCCTGCCTTTAAGAGCGTTGTGAGGTTTTATGCTGGCTTGCTAGCGTCCCTAATGCTTGCCTCACCACTTTCCGCAGTAATGCTCGCTCTAATAACCACGTTCTTCCCTCAAAACATGTACGGAACTATAGCATACACGATCTTAAGTCCTTTCTTCGTCCTCTTAATACCCACGGGACTCTCAATGAGCATTACCGGAAACGTAATGGGTGGTGGTGAGGGTTTAGCGAGAGTGGGAAGCTACGTATCGTTAGGAACCGCACGAGCCGCACATGGATTTATAAAAGAAATTATCCAAAAAGTTAGAGGAAGAAGCGGTAGCACGGGAGACTCTAGCAACATAGGTGGTGCTGGCGGAATTAGTGGCGTAGGAGGGCTTGCCCTCGGAGGGCCAGCACCACCCGATGCTGGGGGAGGAGACGTAACAGGCTTTGCGAGTAGGTCTTTCGTTACGACCTCATTGCCAATTCCTTCAACGGCACTCACTCAAACTCCCACGACTCGCAC
>JAMOOZ010000337.1 GCA_027064885.1 Desulfurococcales archaeon | reverse complement strand
TCGCCCTCGGAGTAGCCCTCTCGGCTACCTCGGTGACACTTACCCTGAAAACATTGGGAGATATGGGGTATGAAGGTAGTAGGGTAGGGCAAGCAATAACCGGAGCAGCCGTGGTTGACGACGTCCTTGGCTTAGCACTCCTAAGCACCGTGTACTCTCTGGAGGCTAGGGAATTCCCAGCAATGACCTTAATAGAGATAGTCGCAGGCGCGTTTGGGCTCTGGCTAGCGGTCTCTTACTCTATCGAGAGGCTCGGGAAATCCATGATTAAGCTCGCCTTGAAGACGCCTGCAGAAGAACCTCTTCTCTCAGTGGTTTTCATAGTTCTCCTGGTTCTATCTTACATAGCGGCACAGCTTCAACTTAGTGCCATCCTCTTGGCATACGCCGTAGGACTCGGTTTTTCGAGGTATCGGTACGAGGCCAGGTATGTGAGCAACAGAATGCTCACACTTATAGCACTGTTCACACCCCTGTTTTTCATAAAGGCAGGTTCTCTCGTCGACATACGCATGGTCTTTAACGCGCTCACGCCGTCACTGCTCACGGTACTCCTAGCTGTGGTCACTATAGGAATTCTATCAAAGATTATCGGTTGTACCCTCACAGCGTTAGCCCTCGGCTTCTCTAAGGCCGAGGCTCTCTTGGTCGGTGTTGGAATGTCTCCTAGAGCTGAGGTAATGCTTACAGCCGCGTTGGCAGGAAGGGAGCTAGGCCTATTAAGCGACGAGATATACCTAGGCCTTCTGCTCCTAGTCCCTCTCACATCGATAATAGTGCCCCCACTGATGGGTGCAATACTTAGGAGGGTGAGGCCTCGCTGAGGATGTGCCTAACTCTGTTTAAATATGTGGTTGGTTCTCACACAGACTGGGAAGCGTGTTGATAGCCTCGGGGGCTGTTGAGGAGAGGCTGCGGCTGGAGAAGAGGCACTCCGTGGCTAGGGAGCGGGTCATAAACTGGTTAACGAAGGTGCTGAGCGACAAGGGGTTCCAGGTCATGAGGAACTACCTGATTACTGTAGGCGAC
>JAMOOZ010000336.1 GCA_027064885.1 Desulfurococcales archaeon | reverse complement strand
CACACATGCATCCCGGCAGCACTCATCCACGCATCATGAACCCATGCTCCTTGATCCTCTATGAGTTTCTTTGAATACTCCCATATCTCTCCATGACTCGTTAAACGCTTCCTGTCCCTCCACTCGGCATAGGCTTTTACTGCTAAAGCAGCAGCGCCCTAGAGCTTCTCAGTTGCCTGCCTAACGTCACCACCCTCTAGCTCCTCACGTGCTTTCCTTAGTAGCTCAGCAGAGACTTCGATATACTCCTTAGCCCTCTCTTGAGGATCTAGGTCCCGAAGCACTAGATCAAACACGTACTCCTCAAGACTGACACCTAATTTGCGTGCCTCCCTTTCAAGCCTCTCAGCAATGCTGCGAGGAAAGCGGATAATGACACTGTCAGTCACAGCACACTCACTACGTATATAACGTGTTGACTCTTAATAAAACAGAACAGGGGTAGGCTAAGGACTTCACTAAGGTCGTTAACGAAAACTTTTTCCTGTTGCCTCAGAAGTAATTGGGTCTGAACAAGTCCCAGCAATTAAATGAGGTGGGGAAGCGGTGAGTGCGGGTGAGAGCCCTAAGTGCCAGTTAAGTATGTTGCGGGACCTCGTGGGTGGTCGTGAGGTCATCGTCGTCGGTCATAAGGCCCCAGATACGGACGCAGTTATTTCTTCACTCGCCTTCGCTCACTTAGCGTCATCCGTAGGCATTAAATGCAGGGCGTGCAGGGTCGGTTCCTTCCAGCCGGAAACGCGCGTGGTGCTCGAGAAGGTCGGGCTCCCGCCTCCCGAACCGATCGATGATGTTAGGGTTAGGGCGCGTGACGTGATGAAGGGCGGGGACGCTAGCGTGGCGGTAGGCGACCCCGTTAAGGTGGCGGTCGACTTAATGGTTAGTAAGTCGTTAACGGCGGTACCCATAGTTGGGGAGGGTTCAAGGGTTCAGGGAGTGTTCACGATCGAGTCCTTCGCCAGGTACTTCATACGTGAGTTAGCCTCAATGAGGCTCAGGCTGGACTCCGTGTCCTTAAGGAACTTCCTTAAGGTGTCAGGAAGCAAGGTGGTTGCCGGGTCCCCCGAGGCATGCCTTGACGGGAGGGTCTACGTCGGTGCGTGGGGGAAGGGTTCCGAGGAGGCTAGGGCCGAGGAGATTAAGGGTCAGATACTGGTTGTGGGTGATAGGGAGGACGTGCAGGTGTGGGCCCTCCGCGCCGGAGTATCAGCGCTGATAGTTACTGGGGGTCATGGGGTTAAGCCTGTCGTGAGGGAGCTGGCTAGGGCGAGCAACGTGATCGTGGCCGTGTCCCCATACGACACCTACACGACCCTCAGGCTACTTGACCTGAGCCAGCCTGTGGAGAGGTTTGCCGAGGACCCCTTAACGGTTCATGAGTCAGTCCTCCTCACTGAGGTTAAGCAGGAGATGGTGCGTGCCGGGGTCAGGGTAGCCATAGTTGTTGACGAGTTAGGCAGGCTGAAAGGCATCATAGGTAGGGCGGAGCTCGTGGGGGAGGCAGGTAAGCCGGTGGCGCTCGTGGATCACAACGAGTTCTCTCAGTCCGTGGATGGTGTGGAGGAGGCGCAGGTGGTTGCTGTCGTGGACCACCATAGGGTGGGCGGGGACGTGGAGACGATATTCCCGATACTCTTTAGGGTAGAGCCCCTCGGTTCAACGAACACGATACTCTGGAGGATGGCTAAAGAATGCGGGATAAGTATACCCGCGAGGCTCGCTGAAGCAATGCTCTACGCCATACTCTCGGACACGCTACTGCTGAGGAGCCCAACCACGACCCCACTAGACAGGGAGGCGGCCGAAGAGTTAGCGGAGCTAGCTGGCGTGAGCCTAGATGAGGCAGTGAACTTCATGAGGATAGCGATGGCGGCAAACGAACCCAGCGACCCCAGGGACGTCGTGACGAGGGACCTCAAGATATTCAACGTCAAGGGAGCGAGGTTCGGGATAGCCCAAGTACTCACAACAAGGCCAGAAAACTACCTAATAATATATAACAGGATATTAGAGACAATGGCCAAGGTCGCTAAAGAGAAGGGCCTGAGGTTCCTAGCACTAATGATAACCGACGGCATAGACAACAAAACATACCTAATGGCGGTCGGCGACAAGGAACCCATCGAAAAAGCCCTAAAGATCGACCTAACGAGCAAGCCCTATGCCGAGCTGGCTGGCGTAACCTCAAGGAAGAGCCAGGTACTCCCAAGAATACTCAAGCACCTAAGGTGAAGGGACCCGCACCGTTCAAGAAACTTGAACAAGCCGTTCCAGTACTAGAGCTTTATCGAAAGAAAACGAGGTAAGGTTGGTGGAGCACGCATGGTCGCGAGGATGGCCTCAGCACTAATCGTGCTAGCAGCCCTGTGCGCCGGTACCCTGCTCGGCGCGTACATGCTCAAACCTAAGTTAGGGCCGTACCCGAACTATGAGCCGGAGGTTGAGCTGGAGTACCTCTACATAAGAATATTCAACACCACGGTAGCGATCAACGGTGTGGGTCCCCAGAATGCAACCATGGCGTCCTTCATGGCGGTGATCAAGGTCGGAAACCCATACAACGACACGGACATCCTACCAAGCACAGTAGCGATCCACGTACCCCAAGACGTTGACTATGAGGAGAGTAACGCGAGTACCGTAACGTTCACGGCCACCATAAGCATCAAGGAGAAAGGCAGTCAGGTTCCAAGCGGGGGTAGCCCGCCAAACGATTCAGTAGAGATAATTAAGAGCGGTGATGGTTTCGCTTACGGATTCACTAACGACTTAATCCTAGATCACGGGGTAGTTCGTTTCTCGTTAAGGGACATTAGCTCCGTAATTCCTAGAAACAGTGATGCCTACGTCATGATCTCAGGCACTGTACCCCTACCGGAACTATGGGGTAAGAACGTGAGGACATGGTTCCATGGAGGCTCATGGGCCTACGTTGTTATAAGCATTGACGGGAAGGCGCTAGGGAATAACTTAGAAGTTAAGGGTACGTCAGACTACGTCCTAATACTTAAGGTGCGCTTAACGCATGAAGGAAACGAGTATTGGTACGGGTCAATACCTAAGGTAGTCTTAGATAACCCGACCGACATACTCGTAATTATCCCGAAGGGAGTCACTACATAACATCAAGTAACTCGGGGAGGGTGCGTAGCTGGTTGAGGCAAGAGGAGAGGAAGCAGAGCCTGGAAGGGACGGCCCTTAAAGTGTACGCCTACCTACTACGTAATGGGCCTGCCGGCCCGCGGGAAGTCGCCAGGGCGCTGAACTTAAGCAGCCCTAGCCTAGCCTACTACCACTTAAGGCGCCTAGAGGAATCGAGGTTAGTAAGCAAGCTACCGGACGGGAGGTACAGGGTCGCCGGGCCAGCCAGCATCGAGGGCTACGTAGTCATCGGCAAGTGGTTAGTGCCCAGGCTACTCGCATACTCAGCCTTCTTCGCAGGCTTCCTAGCCATGGAGGTACTCACGGCGGTACTGAGACTCAAGAACGGCGAGGCAATTAGCGCTGACTTAATCACGTTAATCCTAGTTACCGGGTTAGCGACGGTACTGTTCGCCCTCGAAGGAATACTGATGCGCGGGAAGAAGGCGTGAGCGCAGGTACGTAGTAAACTCACGCAAGGAGCTTAACCATGTACGGACTACCGGGAGGCCTGAAGTACCCGAGTCTCCTGTAGTACTCCCTAACACCTATCCCTGAAAGCACTAGGATTTTCTTAGCGCCGTACTCCTCCCTAGCTATCCTCTCGGCTTCTGCTAGGAGTTTCCTTCCCCATCCCCTGTGTTGCCATTCGTAGGGTTTCTCGGGGGTAGTGCCTAGGGGGATCATGGGTCCGTAGACGTGTAGTTCCCTTACGATCGCTGTCCGTCCGTCCCTAACCTCGGGTCTGTGGGCATGTTCGCTGGGTATGCGTAGGCGTAGGAGGGCTACGAGGACGTCGTTGACCTCGTCCTCAACGGCTAGGAACTCCTCAACCCCTTCGCTTGCTTCGTATGTGAGCCTCGTTATCCTTAAGTTCCTTGGGTCCGGGTACACGCCGTGCTTGAAGGCCCTCCTCCCTGCTTCCCGCCACCTGATCTCCCTTATCCTCACGCCCTTAGCTAGGCATGCTGCCTCGACGAGTTCCCTTAAGTTGCTCTTCTTGGGCCCGGCCTCGATTATGGGTGCGGGCACGTCTCTCTGGACCCTTAGGACCCTCACGTACTTCGGTATGTACCTGTACGCCTCACTAACGATCTCTACGGCTTCCTCATCGCTTAACGCCCTGTACTCACCCCTCACCCACCACTCGTGAAGCTTAGTTCCCTTAATGACGAGGGTCGGGTATATCTTCAGGTAGTCCGGCCTGTACTCGGGGTTCTCGAATAACTCCTTGATCATCTCCACGTCCCTGTCAGCATCGCTGCCCGGCAACCCCAACATAATGTGGTAAGCGACCTTGAAACCAGCGTCCTTAAGCACGCGGGTAGCCCTAATACTTTCCTTAACTCCGTGTCCTCTCTCCACACGCTTAAGCACGTCGTCATAAACGCTCTGCACACCCAACTCAACCTTAGTGGCGCCCAACCAAAGCATGATGTCGGCCTGCGGCTCCATCCCCCAGTCCGGCCTCGTCTCAATGGTCATCCCCACGCACCTAACTCTGGCGACCTCATTACGTGCCTGAGCATCCTCCACACTAACGCGTCCATCGGGTCGGGGTGCGTCAGGGTACCTATTCATGGCCTCAAGCGCTTGGGCAACGAACCACTCCTGGTAACTTAACGGCATGGCGGGGAAGGTACCGCCCATAATTATTAAGTCAACCTTACTCGGGAAGTAACCAAGCCACTCATACTGCCTCAACCTAACCCGGACCTGCTCGTACGGGTCGAAACCCACCCGCTCAGCACGCATTAACGCGGGCTCCCGCCCAATGTAGGACTGAGGGGTGCCGACGTCCGGGCCGCCCGGGCAGTAAGCACACCTACCATGTGGGCACGGGTAAGGCTTAGTCATTATAGCTACGGGAGCGACGCCAGACAGTATCCTGGTGGGTCTCCTGAAGCGCCTACCAGCACTTACTTCAGCACTCACCGCGGCCATCCCCAACCACGGCTCCCAAGCACTAAGGAAACAATAAACCTTTTGAATTAACCTCAGGCTTAACCCCCACCACGTAGTAGTTCTTCCGAGGCAACGACTTCCTCCCTGGCGCGACGTATGTGCCGGCCTCAACGACCTTGAACCCGGCCCCACGCACGTCAGTAATTAACTCGCCCAGTGAGTATAGGTGGTACTCCCTACACACTGCCCCGCCCCTAGAGCACTTAACGACGTCCCAAGGAGACTCCGAACGCCCGAGAACGTAGCGTGTGACGCCCCTAAGAAGTAGTGGCAAGAGCCTTACCTGCCACCTAGCCCAAACAACGACTAGTACGGCGCCGCCCGCCTTAAGCACCCTGAAAGATTCCCTCAGCGCGCACAGCCTATCCTCCTTCTTCGTTAAGTGATGAAGTGACGCAACCATTATTACTGCGTCAACGCAATCCCCCCTTAACGGCGTGCACGCCATATCCCCGCAAACACCTAGGGCGATACCTTCCTTAACCCCCTCAACCGCCTTACGAACCATGGTGGGGGAGATGTCCAGTAGGAGGGCGGCACGCGCGACACCCTCCCTAATTAGTGCCGCCGCGTTCTGCCCGGGTCCGCAACCCATGTCCGCAACAATGCACTGACCTGCCTCGGAGCAACGGTGCCCCCTAACCCTCATCACAATGTCCCAAGCTCTCCTCCTGTATCCGGCGGCGATGACCTCATATTCTAGGCTAGTCAAGATCCACACCAACCCCGCCTTAGTTCCTCGCCGAGTAATCCTTTCCTTT
>JAMOOZ010000335.1 GCA_027064885.1 Desulfurococcales archaeon | reverse complement strand
AACCCCATCTGATGTTACCTCGTTCATTATTAGTTGTTTGATATCATACCTATGCCTCCTTACTAGGTGAAGGTACAGCCCTCTCTTGGTGAACGGACCCTTCTTACATAGCCCGCAGTAAAGTACTCCATTACTGTGTACTAGGGCTATTCTCTTACCTAGATTCTCAACTATGTCATAAACCTGTTGGGCCCGCCTGCTCCCAACTATGTATGAGATCTTTTCTAAGCTCACACTAATGCCGGCGGCACTCCTAGCTACGTGCTCAACAAGCCTCTCCGATATTGTGTCAATCCTTGACCTCATCATCCCAAGCGACACCTCCCACCGATACGACCAGGGCTACTAGTGCTGTGTGAATCGCCTCCTCAGGCGTTACCCCCTCCCTGATAATCTTCCGTACCCCCTCTGCCGAGACAACATCGTAGCCTAAGAGCTCGAGAACATGGCTGAGGAACACGGTCGCGTCTGACACGTCGTTAAGCATCCCTCCTTCGGCATACTCCTCAATCACCTCTATGACCCTCCTCACACGCTCAGGCTCGAGTTCCCACAGGTGCTTCCTCTGGGCGTCTTTTAGGGCTGCAGCCGAGCCATCTACGTAGGCACCCGTAGCATAGAGCGTAACTAGGTCGGACACAAGTGCCTTGAGGTCCCGGATAAGGTATCCAGCTATTGTCCTTTCCCCGGCCCTGAGTAGGGACTGGATAGATTCCACTAGCGAGGACGCTTCCTCAGCATCATTTACTGCGTGCACTACGGCGCCTACACCACCTGATGCGACGGCATGCACAGTGTCCGATACCAACAGTATCAACCCGGTAATACTCTAACCCACGCATCCTGCTTAAAAGCGGTAAGTGACTGAGTATGAGTCGACACGATATTCTTACATCGAGCTTAACGAGCGCTATGGATGCGTAACTCGGCACACGTATTAAGTCCGGCACAGCCGGATCTCCTCGGGGAGAGAGCGTGTGCAAGACTTACGTGAAGACATTCACTATCTCAACTTCGAAGCGTTTTGAGGCGCT
>JAMOOZ010000334.1 GCA_027064885.1 Desulfurococcales archaeon | reverse complement strand
TCATGCCTAAGGAGCCGATTATGGCGAGTACTGCTAGGCCTAATGCCAGCGTTAACCATATACTGGATTTCTTCCTGACCTCAACCATGCCGTAAGGCCCTCTGAAGACTGCGTAGTCTACGTTCATGTCTCCCTTCTTCCTTAGGTGGTTCAGTATGAAAACATACAGTAGCATCACGAGGCCCCCTAAAACGCCGGTGCCAGCAAGGGCTACATTCTGCTGAGCCAGCATTGCCGCCATGCCGAACATCCCTAATACACCGAGGACGGCGAAGACCATGGCGATGGTAATTATTATTGAACGTTTCTCCGAAAGTATTACCTGTCTCCCGGAAGCATCAACTACTACATAATCTACCAACCGTTTTAACCTCGTACAGTTATACAGTATTCTAGCTTTTAAACTTACTTATTGAGCACAAAAACACTATGTTGAACATTTGCTAGCGGAACTCGTTAAGTAACTCCAGCGCTACTAGGGAGTAGATAGCCGTCCCTAGCCAGAGCACGTCCTCATCCACGTTAAATCTTGGGTGATGATGCGGGTATATTATGCCCTTAGCCTCGTTCCTAACACCAAGTACGGCGAAGGCCGCAGGTGCTTTCCTGCCATAGAAGGCGAAGTCTTCCGCACCCATGGTCGGCTCGCCCTCAACAACCTTAGTTAACTTGCTCGCAACCCTCTTGACGATGCTGGTTACCCTAGCATCATTGATTGTTGGGGGTACGTACCCCTCTGAGAGCTCGAAGCGTCCTTCGCAACCCCATGCCTCAGCGTAGTGCTTGACTATGGATTTGATCCTATCTATTATTTTGTTCCTTAGCCCCTCGTCGAAAGTCCTTATTGTGCCTGCGAGCGTGACCTCCTCAGGGATCACGTTGAAGGTAGTTCCTCCCTTAACCATGGTTACGCTGATTACCGCTGGCTGTAAGGCAGGTACTTCCCTAGACACGATCCTATGGAGCGCGTTCACGATATCGCATGCGGGCGGTATCGGGTCCACCGCCTCATGCGGTTGAGCACCGTGACCGCCCAT
>JAMOOZ010000333.1 GCA_027064885.1 Desulfurococcales archaeon | reverse complement strand
CACTAAGGACCTATCACTGGACCTAATCCTTCACATAGCATTATCCAATAGCGGAGCCAGAGAGACTCTCAGCACGCTTATACCCAAGCTAAAGCAGGTTGTGAACGCCCTCAGACCGAGCGCCGTCTTCATACCGGGGTCTATGCCGGATGTAATAAGGGACTTCCGCTCAACGTTCGGAAACTCGGTCCTTATACTAGCACCCATTAGTGTCGTTGGTGGCATGAGCCCAGGCGAGGCACTGTGTGCGGGTGCTGACGCAGAGGTATATGGCAGAGCCGTAATCAACTCGCCTGACCCAGCCTCCTCAGCAAGGAGAATAGCAGATGTCCAAACACGGTACATCCGAGACAACATAAACAGGTGCTGGGAGGGGGTCGTCGGAATTGTTTAAGAGGGGCCCGGCACTAGTGCTGGAGCTCTGCAAGGCAGGGGTCATCAAACCGAGCAAAAGCGGGATAGCCATAGATACAGCGATAATAGCAGCGGAACCGAATCTGAGGTCATTCGTTATCGGTGAGTGGGCATCACTCATTCAAGCCGCGGGAGCTGAGGCCGTTGCCGGCATATCGCCTCAAGGTGCAGCGTATGCGGCTTTGCTGGCTGAGAGGATCGGCGCACCTTTCGCCGTGATAGAGTGCTCCAGCGAGCCCTGCAAAGTGTACGGTAAGGTCAGGGGTAGGCGTGTCGCCTTAGTGAGTGATACGTCGGAGAACGAGTCCCACATACTCAACGGCATGAAGGCGTTGTCCTCATCCGGTGCGAGAGTGGTGCTTGTGTCGGTCATAATAGATACTGACTCGGCAGCACTTAAGAGATCCTTGAGGACTCATTATGCCCCGCTCGTGAGGGCAAGCGACATAGCCACTGTATGCTCATCAGCCTTCGGGGGCTGAAATAAATATAAAGGTAGAGAAGGATGCAAGACCCCGCCGGCTCCCCGCCTCATTCTCCCCTCCCGGGGGTGTCCGCGGGTTCCACCAAAGTAAGTCTCCTTACCCCCACTTATTAATTTCAGTGACCAATTCCCTATGGCGG
>JAMOOZ010000332.1 GCA_027064885.1 Desulfurococcales archaeon | reverse complement strand
ATTAATGGTGTTGAGAGGATTAGGAGGGTTTGTAGCAATGCTTGTTGAGATCGATGGGTCGATGGGTGAGGGCGGCGGACAGATACTTAGGTATAGCCTAGGCTTCTCGGCTGTCCTGCTGAAACCGGTTAGGATATACAATATACGTGCTAAGAGGAGTAATCCAGGTCTAAGACCCCAGCATCTTACGGCCGTGAAGGCGTTGCAGGCGATCACTGATGCGGAGGTTGAGGGGGCACGTGTGGGGAGTATGGAGATAGTGTTTAAGCCTAGGAGGAGGCGTCCGGGCAACTACGTTTTCAACATAGGGACTGCTGGTAGTGTATCCCTAGTGGTCCAGGCTATTCTCCCGGCACTATTATTTGCTAGGGGCTACTCTAGGGTAACTATTACTGGTGGTACTGATGTTCCATGGAGTCCCCCAGTAGATTATATGAGGCTGGTCTTCCTATACAATCTCTCCCTCTTCGGCGTCTCAGCAGAGATCAAGCTTATTAGGAGGGGGCATTATCCACGGGGCGGTGGGAGAATAGAGCTTATAGTCCAGCCTCTGAGCAATATGCTGAGACCCATAAATATCGTGGAGAGGGGTGCTGTAAAGACTGTTAGGGGTATTAGTCATGCTGTCCGGCTTCCCCGCCACGTTGCTGAGAGGCAGGCGGAATCCGCTAGGAGACTAATCGTTGATAAGCTCGGCATAGAGCCCGATATAGTTATCGAGACGTATAGGAAGGGGGAGGACCCACACCTAGGACCGGGTAGTGGGATAGTCTTATACGCAGATGTTGAGGCTGGAACCAGGATTGGTGGGGATAGCCTTGGTGCTAAGGGGAAGAGGGCTGAAATAGTCGGGAGGGAGGCTGCGGAGGCTCTCCTCGAGGATCTTGGTAGTGGGATGGCTTTTGATAGACATATGGCGGATATGCTGATACCCTACATGTTCCTCGCCGATGGGACTAGTAAGGCTGGTGTTGCTAGGATAACTAGTCACGCGTTAACCGCTTTAATGGTCTCCAAGATGTTTCTACCCGAATCATCG
>JAMOOZ010000331.1 GCA_027064885.1 Desulfurococcales archaeon | reverse complement strand
CACGTATGCTAGGACGATGTCGGGCGCCATGAGGGTGTGGAATATGAGTGCGTAGGCTATTGCCTGGACTGCGGAGTAGGCTACGGCCTTGAGGAGGTCTTTTTCGGTTATTGCTAAGTAGGAGGCGATTAATCCGATTAGTGCGGTGATGGCGAGGAGTGTTAGGTGTAGGCTTATCATTTTCTCGCCTCCTTCAAGTGGTCGGTTTTGGGTTTCCACTCCACAGCGTTAGTTTTGTAGGCGGCGTATGCTAATGCTGTGGCTCCTGCTGGTGCCGCGAGGAGGGTGATTATCCCCGTGATGAAGCTGGCGCCGGCTATTGCGTATTTGTGTGGGATGTTCGTGCCGAGGGCGAGTAGTGCTACTCCGAAGAGTGGGATTGCTGCGCCGCCTATTGTTCCGATTGTTGCCGCGTGTAGTCTGACGTAGAAGTTTGGGAATTTTAGGAGGCCGATTGCTCCGAAGAGGTCGCAGATTCCGCCGATGGTTACTAGGATCGCACCGAGGAGGAAAAGTATGTTCACGCTCCCACCTCCTTTTTTGTGAGGTGGTTTGCTATGTAAACGTCGAGGAGGTATGCCCAGAGTGCCAGGATTATTGCTCCACTGATGAGATACACGCTTTTGAAGTAGATCGCGAGGATTGCCATGAATGCGGCAATGTCGAAGCTCATGCAGTCTACTGCTAGGATTATGTCTGGTATTGTTGGGCCTTTGATGGCTCTGACTGTGTAGAGGATGAAGGCCGTCACGTAGAGTGGGAGGATGATTTTCATGAGCATAACAACCTCAGACGACATCGGTCTCACCTCTCGAATTGTGAAAAAAGGAAAGGGCCGTCAGGCGGGCTTGGCAACCTTGGCAAGCGCAAAGGTGCCGACTATGTAGTAGATTGACAGCACCACCGGGACGGCGTACATGGCACCGCTTCCCATGGCCTTGTCAAGGGCGATGCCTATTCCAGCGGGTATCAGCGTGGCCAGAATCCAGAACACTGCGAACACAACGAGGAAGTCAACGATTTCCTTGACGAGTCTCTCGG
>JAMOOZ010000330.1 GCA_027064885.1 Desulfurococcales archaeon | reverse complement strand
CCCTCCCTCTAGTGCCGTCAATATTGTTAGGAGGGTGTTGTAGCCGTCCACAACGATGCTCGAGCCCCTCACCTCTGTCGGGCTGATGAGCTTTGATGCTATGCTGACGGCGTCTGTGGTTCTGTGTACGCACCTCATCAGCGCACTTCTTTCCTCTGATGCCAGACTGTACCGGGAAGTGACAAGATTCAAAGCAGCTTTCTGGGGATAGCCCCTATCGAGTAGGTACCTGTAGTCCTTAGCTGCCTCCGCCAAAACCCTGCTCCTAACCCTCATTACTCAGCATCTCAGTCACGATAGTCTTCACTCTCTCAAGGAGTTCATCGGGGCGGGCTTCAAACATCCCTGTCGCGTGGTCGGGCTTGCCGCCGCCCCTGCCCTTAACCTTCATAGCGAGTTCCCTTAGTATGTCCTTTGCACTAACCTTCTTCAGGGCTTCCTTCCCAACGCTGACCTCCAGCAAGGTACCGCGTTCCTTAGGGGTCGCTGCCGCAACTAAAGCGTCGGGGTATTCGTTAATGATCTCCAGGAGCAGTTGCCTGAGTACGGCGTCATCGCTGATTTCGTGTGTGTACGTGATCACCTTGACTCCGTTGATTACTGCGGCTCTTTCTAGGAGTTCTTCCTTCTTCATCCTGATGAACTCCGACCTATATGTGCTGAGTAAGCGCTTGATCGTCTCATACTCTCTTCTTAAGGCCTGCGCCCTCTTCACGGGGTCGCCGCCCACTATCTCCCCTACCTTACGCAGTTTCTCCTCTAGTTTGTCTGCGTAGGTAACGACCTGTGTCCCTGCGACGTACTCTAGCCTAACGACTCCGTCCTGGATTTTCTCAACGTTAACTATCTTGATTCCCCCGGCCTCTATCGTGTTCTTTAGGTGGGTGCCGAAGCATGCCTCAGCATCCCAGTCCTCTATCTCGACAACCCTGATCACTGCCTGCTTGGGTACACCGCCCTGGTAGAGGGTGAAGCCGTACTTCTTTTCCGCCTCATACCTCGGCAAGAAGTAGGTTCTCACAGGTCTCGCATCGAGAACGAC
>JAMOOZ010000329.1 GCA_027064885.1 Desulfurococcales archaeon | reverse complement strand
GCTTTTTGTGTTTTGTGGGTGTGTGGGTGATGGGGGTCCGTGCTGTTGGCCTCGACCCCCGCCCATGACCCGATGATGGGGAGGCGAGGCGGAACCAATGAAAACCGCACCACAACGAAACAAAACACATAGAGCGACACGGTTCGAGGAAACGGTTCGCTAAGTCTCCGCCTTTCCCCGACTTAGTTCCGGGCCTTAAGGCCCTTAAACTGACTAGTTACGATGCAGCCATAATCTCGAATACTGAACGCCGATTAATTTAGGTGACCTTAACTGGTATTAATGATCTTATCGATGAAGTCGTTACTGCTGAGGACATCGGTAAGTACAAGCCAGATAAGGGGGGCCTTCGTTAAAGCCCTTGAAATTCTCGGCGTTAGTAAGGATGAGATTGTGCACGTATCCGCCCACACATGCTATGACCTCATGCCTGCGTCTGAGTTAGGAATTAGGACTGTCTTAGTTGACCGAGGATATAGTGAGGAGTGGGGCGTTAAGGTTTCCTCCCTTGAGGAGCTTGCGCTTATGCTTAATCGTCTCCCGCGTTAACTTCACGCTCCTGGCCCGCCTCCGCCAATATTGGGGTTTCCGGCACCGACCCAGTTCTTGCATACTACGGAGAGATACTTAGGTATGGGCTTGCCGTCCTCGCCGTACCAGTACCAGTATATCGATACCCAGTATGCTGGCTCCTTGACCCCCTTAGCTAAGTGTATGACGTCATTCATCCAGGGCACGCTTATGTCGGCAACTATGCCGTCCTTGCTTAGCTTGTAGGTTATGCTGAACTTCACGCCCTCACCCGGCTTCAGTAGTTTTGCGTTACTTACGTTATCCTGTGTTAAGTGATACTTCTTGATAACGCAGGAGACACGCCCTGTGGAGGTCTCAACACACACGGATATGTTGGGTGTTATTGCTCGCACAGGTCCCTTAGCCGTGTTCACTGCTAGGAGCGTTATTTCGTTGCCTTCACATTTGAGGGTTTTCACGCCGAAGGCCTCGTTACTGGTTGATGGTATACAGTACCTTCCTGAGGTTGGAGCTACGTAGGCAAAGTATAGGTATATGAGAGCTATAACTACTGCCGCAACCATGGCGAGGAATATAATGTCACCTTTCTTCATTAGGTCTCACCAGTTATGCCTAGAAGAGAGACTCTGCAGATCCTAAAATTCTTCTGGTGCGGCTCTCCCGCTGGGTCCCTTAACGCTTTCTTTAGACCACATCCTCTCGAGGGGGTCGTAGTTCCAGTACGGGAGCACGTATTCTTCTGTGATGTTCGTTAAGTCATAAACAATGTAGTCAATGCAGGTTGATCCCTGCCTTAGCTCCACGTACTTCCTTATTAGTGGTGCGTACCTTTCCCTTACGGCTAGCGTAACGAAGACCGTG
Organism: Desulfurococcales archaeon; assembly: GCA_027064885.1. Lineage (GTDB taxonomy): Archaea > Thermoproteota > Thermoprotei_A > Sulfolobales > NBVN01 > WAOL01. Next base: position 4,535 of record JAMOOZ010000329.1, on the reverse strand, counting down.
TCATATCCCACGCCGACCTCGATAGAGTAGAGGTACTTCAAGTACTCCTCTACTATACGCATTGCCTTACTGTGGGTTTCCGCCTTAATCACTAGGATTACTCTAGTGCTTGTTGGTTGAGGTACGTCTAGGACAGTTCCTCTAAGCACGCTAGCCTCCCTAAGTGCTTGAAGGTGCTTGGCTATCTTCCTGCGCGGGTGCTTCGTTCGCCACCTAAGCCTAGCTAGTTCAGTGTCCTTTATCAGGGCATCCCTCTCAAGGACCGAAAGTATGAAGAGAGCAGCATGACTAGGAGGCCTATCATTAATCGGGTAATCCAACACGTAGAATCTAGGGTGGTCGTGAAGCATTTTAAGGGCTAGCCTAGGTGAAGGGAAGTCACCTATCCAGTAGTATTCGTAGCTTGGGCGTGCAAAGAATAGTTCCTCGAAGGTGTAGGTGACTGCATTACCTGATACCTTACGTACCTCCTCTATTATGAAGTCAGGACCTAATACCCTTGGATATCTGTAAATCGTTACTGAGCCTGCACCAGTATGTACATGTCTGAACACCCATTCCTTCTTAGGTGGATTGTCCACGTATCGACCGTGCTTAACGAGAAGGAGCGAGAGACCCAGCGCTGAGTGACTGTAATCCGCCTTAAACTTCACGCCCATGCTAGAAAGCCATTTAAAGTAACTCATGCCTCTCTTCTCCGGTATCCCAGCGTGGTTTGCTATGGTAGCTACATCTAGTGGGGGTGAGGTTCTCCTTAGTACGTCCATGAACCTGAGTACTTCGGGCCTCCTTTCTATACCCTTAGTGAACTTCATAAATTTCTCAACACTGGTTTCCACAAACCATTCCTTCTCGCCCACGCCCTGCAGCTTACTCACCCAGTGGTGTTGGCGATAATGTTAACCCTCTCGTACCTAGGAATTCATTACATCCACACAAATTAATTAGTTGCTCTATCGATCCCTGGTAACAGATATAATCCGGTATCCGAGGTATTATTGTGGTGCTGATGCGTACTACCCGCGATAGTATGTTCGTGACGCGGGGAGCCTTGATTCCGACGGACTCATCTTTAATACTCCCTAGCGGATTACTATGTAAGAGTTCCTCACCTAGTTCCCGTGGTGATGCTTATGCCGCGTAACCTATTGGAAGTGAAGTCGCTGAGGGTTTTATACAAAGTCCATAGGGGTGATGTGAAGGCCGTTGATAACGTTGACTTAAATGTTGAGGAGGGCGAGATCTTAGGCGTTGTTGGGGAGTCAGGGAGTGGTAAGTCAACCCTCGCACTCGCTATCCTCCGGTTACTTCCTAAGACAGCCCGCATTGCCGACGGCCACATATATTATAAAGGCAAGATCGACCTAGCACGCAGTCCAGAAAACGAGTTAAAGGAGGTTAGATGGAAGGAGATCTCGCTAATACCTCAAGCAGCTCTTAATGCCTTAAACCCCACACTCAAGATCGTTAACCACTTCCTAGAAACCGCTAAGGCGCACGGCGTCCATGACAGGAAATGGGTAGTTGAGAGAGCAAGCAAACTTCTCAGCCTCCTCCGCCTAGAGCCTGATAGAGTGCTGAAGTCGTACCCGCACGAGCTTAGCGGCGGGATGAAGCAGAGGGTGTTAATAGCCCTAGCAATGCTTCTCGAGCCAACAATGCTAATACTGGATGAACCAACCACGGCCCTAGACGTTCTGACGCAGAGGTTTATTCTCGACCTTCTTAAGGACTTGCACGCGAAGACAAACATAACGATGATGTTTATAACGCATGATATTGCCGTGATAGCCGACATAGCGGACAGGATGGCTGTGATGTACGCCGGTAAGATTATGGAAGTCGGGGACGTGTACACAGTGTTCAAGGAGCCGAAGCACCCGTATTCAATAGCACTAATGAAGTCCATCCCAAGCCTAACAGGTAGTGTTGAGGAGATGAGGTCCATCCCAGGAACGTTACCAGATCTCGTGAACCCGCCGCCGGGATGCAGGTTCTGGCCTAGGTGCCCGCACGCCATGGACGTATGCAAGAAGGAGGAACCACCCGTGGTGGAGCTTAAGCCTGGCCACCTCGTTTCCTGCTGGTTGCACGCTAGGAGGTGATTGAAGTGTCTTCTGAACCACCTCTCATGGAAGTCAGGAACCTTAAGGTATACTACCCTGTTAGGAAAGGGATATTCGGCGGCGTAGCTTACGTTAAGGCCGTAGATGGCGTGAACCTCGTGCTTGATAAGGGCGACATATTTACTCTCGTTGGTGAGTCAGGTTGCGGTAAGACCACCTTGGGTAAAACCATTGTGGGGTTGGTGAAGCCTACGGGTGGGGAGATACTCTATAAGGGTAAGAATATTCTGAAGCTGAATAAGCATGAGTACTTGGAGTACCGGAGGAATGTGCAGATAATTCACCAGGATCCTTTCTCATCCCTTAACCCAACGAAGACGGTGTTTCAGACGCTTTCCTTCCCGCTGAAGAGGTGGGGCATAGCTAGGAGTAGGAGGGAATTAATAGAGAAAGTATCGGAACTTCTCAGCTTAGTTGGGCTTAAGCCCCCTGAGGACTTCCTCTTTAAGTACCCGCACCAGTTATCGGGGGGCCAAAGGCAGAGAGTCGTTGTTGCTAGAGCGATAAGCGTTAACCCCGAGCTAATAATGGCTGATGAGCCTATAACAATGATCGACGTCTCTCTCAGAATAGGTATACTCGACCTCCTCCTAGATCTGCAGAAGAGGTTCAACACTGCCTACCTATTCATAACTCACGACTTCGGTGCTGCAAGGTACTTCGCCGCCAAGGGAGGTGGACTCATAGCGGTGATGTACTTAGGCAAGATAGTTGAGGTAGGCCCGGCCGAGGACGTTATCCACGACCCACTGCATCCCTACACCAAGGTACTGATGTCCGCAGTACCGGTCCCTGACCCAGAGTTATCGAGGAAGAAGAAGCTACTCAAGCTAAAAAGCCTCGACATACCAAGCCCCATGAACCCGCCACCGGGATGCAGGTTCAACACAAGGTGCCCGTTCTCTAAGCCTAAGTGTGAGAAGGAGGAGCCGCCGCTTGTTGAGGTTAAGAAGAAGCACTGGGCTGCATGCTGGCTTTACACATCATGAGACAATGTTTTAAATTCTGGCTAATTCCCCCTACCTTAGAGGGGAGACTAATGCATCCCATGCTTTACAGGAGCTTACTTGCGGTTGCTTTGAGCTTCCTAGTTCTTGCCTTCATAGCTTACCCATTCATAAGACCCGGCAGCGCACCCTTCATAGCTAATACCTTAGGCGTTATACTACTCCTCATATTCATTGCTGGAATAACTACTGAGTATAGGAGGCAGCAACGCGGTAGTTAATGTTATTATTAGAACTCATTATTAATTACGTTTACGTTAAGGAAAAACATCCTTCTTCACACTTCTGTCCTTAGCCTCGGGTTAAACATCTCGTCGATCGCGTAGGAGAACAGTATTAGGCCTGTCTGGAAGCCTACAATCGCTACTATTGGAGCTAACAAGTAATGGATCGTGCTTAAGCTACTTAATGCTCCCTGCGTGTAAGCCCAATTCAGCATTATTCCCCAGTTCACGGTGCTGAAGGGTAACATGCCTAGGAAGTAGAGACCTACTGACGAGTATATAGCGCCGGTAGTCGCGAATATGAAGTTAATTGCTATATAACTCATTATGTTAGGCATTATCTCCCTGAACACTATGTGCCTTGTCGGTAACCCCAACGCCTTAGCAGCCTCTATGAATTCACGGTTCCTCAGCGACAATACCTGCGACCTAATGCTCCTAGCGAGTCCTGCCCACGCCGTGATGCTGAGTATAGCTCCGATCACAAAGGGATTCGTGGATCTTATCACGGTACTTAACACAATGAGTAAGGGTAAGCCTGGAATGACCATGACTATGTCGGTCACCGTCATTAATCCGGCATCAACCTTACCTCCAAGAAAGCCCGCGACCATACCGACCGTTATGCCCACTATTGTTGTTATGAAGCCCGCAGTAAACGCTATCTGAAGGATCGATGGCGCCCCCCAAACTATCTCGGACCATATATCCGCGCCGAAGTAGTCGCAACCAAGCGGGTGTTCTAGGGAGGGTGGCCATTTAAAGAGTGTTGGTGGGAGGTATATAGGGCACGTGTAGTTCTTCGGGTAAGGAACTAAGTGAGGTCCTATTACCGCCATGACTATATAACCTAGCGTGATTATGAAGCCTGCAAGCGCTTTCTTGTTTCTTACAAGGATCTTTACTGGTATAACTACCCAATCCTCTATAAATGACTTGACAATCTCCCTCATCGTTAATGGTGGGGCTACTCCCTTGCTCATTACTCACTCACCTCCCCACCCCTCCTCACTCTCGGGTCTAGGAATCCGTAAAGCATGTCAGCAAGGAATGTCCCTATGGCTACGGCAATCACTATTACGTCGAATGCGCCAAGCATCAAGAACCAGTCCCTCTTAGTGATTGCTTGGTATAGCATGTAACCGACGCCGGGATAGCCGAAGATGTACTCTATGAAT
>JAMOOZ010000328.1 GCA_027064885.1 Desulfurococcales archaeon | reverse complement strand
TACCTCACGAGGCCGGCCTCACACCAGATGAGGAAGGGTGGGTCACGCTAAGAGACCTTGTTGAGGGCATTACTAAGGTGTGGAGGAATAAGGAATTGTACTCATGGGTAACAGAACGTCACGTACGCGCGGTCGCCGAGTTAGACCCTAAGGGAAGATTCGAGGTCCGCAACAATAGAGTAAGGGCACGGTATGGGCACAGTATTAGGGTATCCTTAGTGCATGCTGTTGATGAGGGTGTGAAGACACTATACCACGGAACAACCATGAAGGCATGGCAGAAAATAAAGCACGAAGGGATACTCCCAGGAAAAAGAATGTGGGTGCACTTAACATCAAACCCTAAGGACGCGCACGAAACAGGGCGCAGACACGGAAGCGACGTAATCATACTGAAAATAAACGCGGACTGCTTAAGGAGGAAAGGCTTAACAGTACGAAGGGCGTCAAGGAGCGTCTGGGTTGTTGAGTACGTGCCCCCAGAATGTATTGAGGAAGCGTTACCGTAACCTACAAAACAGCATTCAATAATTCTAGGCAAATAATGTAAACATTAGTTACTATAGTACTCCCTTAATTCCCATTTACTACCACTAAGAGGAGTAAATAAATGCTGTTCACAATGCATTATCTCTCTCAGGTATTATTAAATTCATTCTATAAACGTAGGTTAAGCTTTTTAGATGGCTCGACTATCGTAAACTGTTGTAGAACGCATTATATTTTATGCTTGATAATTTTTCAAGAGACGCCTATCGTGAGCTTATCCTGAACTACATGCGAAGCTATTAGCAAGGCTACAGCTGGAGCCACTGTGACCGCAACCAACATTGTTGTAGTAGACAGAGATAGGTTATCTAATACTGCACTCAGTAGCAAGTCATGTATGGAGGAACTAAGGAACTAACGGAAGAAAGCGCTAATATGATTAAGTAACTTTCACAATCATGTATATAATCCTTATTCAAATTATGTGGAGTATATGAAAGGGTGTCTTAGCATGAGTCAAGGTGATTCAAGACCTTGGTTCCAGAAACCAACGAGGGTTCTTCAATTCAATATTGAGGACAGGTATGGGTCAAGCATAGAGGGCCTCAGAGGCGCTGAACTCGCGCGCCTAGCCCACGACCTAGGCGCTAACGTGTTAGTTATCTTCGCCCGTGATGGGTGGGGCCGGATATTTTACCGTGGAGGGGAGGTAGGGCCGGAACACAGTAAGATGGTTGGGGACATAGTTAGGGACGCGGTTAAGGAAGGCAGGAAACTCGGCGTCAAGGTCGTGGCGATGGTGGCGCACACGGCTAACAGGTGGCTCTACAGGAAACATGCTGATTGGGCGCAGGTCAATGCGAGGGGCGAGACCATACTCTTAGAGCACGTCCCCTACCACGAGGAAAGATACGAGCCTGAATGGCCTCAAATGTGCTTAAACAGCCCCTTCAAGGACTTCATAAGGAAGGAGGTGCTTGAAGCCCTCGAGCTGGGTGTTGACGGAATATTCCTTGATTCCTTTAGGTACCAGCCAGACTACGAGCGCTCATGTTACTGCGAATGGTGTAGAAGGAGGTTCAAGGAGGAGCACGGGCACGACATGCCCGAAAAGCCCGACTGGCGGGACAGCAGATGGAGGGAACTCTGGGACTGGAGATACGAGGTTGTGGTGGAGAGGCTTAAGGAACTCTACTCGCTCGTTAAGTCAAGGAACCCGGACGCGCTATTCATGTACAACAGTCATCCGGGAGGATGGGCAGGAAGAACTAACCGCGTCGTGGAGGAAGGCAGGGACTACCTGGACGCGGTCTTCGCCGAATGTAGTGAGGCCGATCACCAGCCTCCTAGCTTCATAACTGAGATGGTCAAGCTGACCAAGGCAATGTTAGGTGAAGGGAAGACCGTGTGGGCGTCCAGAAACTACTTCCACCTGTACAGGACTGTGGTTCCATCGACACCCCTCAACATAAGGCAGGGCTTAAGGGAAGCGATAGTCGCGGGCGGCTCGCCGTGGGCGCTGATATTCTCAAACTCCTACGCACAGGATAGGACAGCCCTAAACGCAATCAAGGAGGTCTTTGAGGAACACAAACGCATAGAGGAGTACTTGGACGGTGCCGAGCCGCTCTCCTACGCAGCAGTAGTGGTATCGAACATCACTAGGGATCATTACGGGCGTGATAGGCCGGAACACTACGTCGACGAAATAAGGGGGTTCTACTACGCGCTCAAGCACGAGCACGTACCCGTCGACTTCATCGCTGGGAGAGACCTAACAAGTGAACGCCTAAGGAAGTACTCCGTGATCATACTAGCAAACACCGTGTGCCTACCTGGTAGCGCCCTAAAGGCACTTAAGGAGTACGTTAAGAACGGCGGCGGTCTAATAGCCACGTACTTAACTAGCATATGCGGTGACGGATGCATGGAAAGATACGAGTTCGGCCTAGCTGACGTACTTAACACTAGGTTCAGGGGGATCCTTAAGCTACCATGGACTTACGTTGTGCCAGCAGAACAGAAGCACCCCTTACTTGAGGGCGTGCCCCAAGCACCAATACTAATTGGTGACATGAGCTACGACTTCACTAAGGAGCGGGTAGCCCCACACATGGGGTGGCACACCATAGTGAGGAGCGACGCTGAGGTAGTGGCGCGGGTAGCGCTGCCGGCGAGCGAGTGGGGCTTCGAATACACCCTAGGGAGGTCGCCGCCAGCCATCGCGGGAGTCACTGAATTACCAGCCATAACGACCAGCACACACAGTGAAGGGAGGTTCGCATACTACACGTGGCAGTTAGGCAGGCACTACTGGCGCGTCGGGCTACCAACCTACAGGCGCCTAATAATGAACGCGGTGAAGCATGTGGCCAAGGATGAGGCGCCAGTGAAGGTGGGGGCGCCGGAAACCGTCAGTACTGAGTACTTCAGGCAGGGCGACAGGGTAATCATACACCTCCTCAACCACACATACAATCAGAGAATTCAAGCAATAGGCATAGGGAAGACAAAGCAATCAATACCGGGCTACAGCACCTCAGCCGCGGTGCACCCGCCACGGGAGGTGATCCCGGTCACCGGAGTCACGATCAAGGTACGTGTTAATGACCCAAGTAAGTTCGTCGCACGCACACCGCTAAGGAATGAGGCTGAGCTGGTGTCACGTGTTGAGGGTGGGTGGCTGATCATCGATGTTAACGTGCTTAAAGAGTATGAGGTAGTGGTCGTCGAGCCTAGGAATTAAGCGTAGGGTCACGTAGTTTTCCCCTTAATTGCGGAAAAAGGTGCGGGCGGATCAGTAGATCCTGCCTTTATCTAGCAGGCCCAACAACTCGTTCATGTCTAGCTCCCCTATGCCGACCATGTAGTCGCCAGCACCATAGGTTATCAAGGCTTTCCCCTTATCAACCATCCACACGCCGCACGGGAATATTGTGTAGGGCCTATCGCCGAACAACTCGGATGGGTCCCTAGGCTCCATAATGTACGTCGGCGTCACAGCCTCAACCACAAAGCCTTCACTCTTCGAGTACTTCAGGAGGACTGCGAGGACACGGTAAACCTCAAGGTCACTGTCCACACCATGCGCTAACGCCACCACCTTGTTAGGCCCCACATTAATTATCGGGGCTGACCACCCGAGCTTAAGCTCGAAGGGTGCGTGAGGCATTACCCAAGTAGTGCCGTACTCCTCCAGCTCAACAAGCCCTTCACGAGCTAACCCGTCCTCCTTAACCTTGCTTGCGGTGAGGTACTGGTAATTGTCATCCATGTGTGGCCTGTGTAGGAACACTGCCTCCCCATCAAGGCGGGCTAGGAAGGCGTCCTTATCGCTTATGACGTGCTTTCTGAGGGACTCAGGCATGACGTGCACGTACTTCCTAACCCACCTCCCGTCACCATTCAACACGGCGGTAACTGGGAGGGTGCGTTCCCATGACGCCACCGGCTTGAAGTAATCCGAGGTCCTACCAGTGTACGTCATGCATAACTTCCCGTCAAACTCATACGCCCTGGGGTCCTCGGCTCCCCAAATGTCGTACTTAGTTGATGGGTATAGAACAATGCTTGCCTCGTAGGCCTTACGGGACACTGTCCCATCATAGATTTCCTGAAGGGGTACCTCCATCGAGACTATGGCTGACACGTATAGGAAGTACCCCATAACGATCCTCGCGATGATGAACGCCTTATCACCCTTCACCGTTACGGCGGCATTGAAGACCGCTGTGGGGTTCTCGACAGGGTAGTTCTTAAGCACGACCTTCCTCGGCGTGATCACGCCTAGCCTGCGGACGATATCCGTTGTCTTGAACTTACGTAGCTTAGGGGCCTCATCAAAACCTACTGCCTTACTGAAGACGTTATTACCGAATACAGGGTTCGTCACTGAATCAACCCCCCATGAATCCGTCATACATTATGGCATGATGGAAGAATTAAAACGTAACGTTGTTTTACTACCGCGTGGAGTAATTGCGTGACATATACGTAAATCCACGCGCGGAAGAGCGGTGATTAATTAGAAGCCATTTATTTGAGCACCGCAATCAATGCTTAGGGATCATCACGTTGAGTGAAGATACGCTAAGGAGGAAATACGGGGAACTCCTAGCTAGCGGGGACATCGAGGCTAAGGAGCTCGCGTTGAGAATCATGGAAGCCGCGCTAAGGGACTCAGACCCCTACGTCGCGGTAAGGAAGACGTTAAGCTACGAGGACAGTAAGCTCAGGGTTTACGGGAAGGAATTCGCTATTAAGGGTAATGTCTATGTAGTGGCCTTCGGTAAGGCCGCGTGCCCAATGGCTAGGGCGGTCGAAGACGTGTTAGGGGACCTAATAGCTGAGGGGGTGGCGGTCACCAAGTATGGGTACGGCGAGAAGCTACGCAAGCTCAAAGTAATTGAGGCAGGCCACCCGATACCTGACGAGAACTCCGTTAAGGGCGCGGCGGAAGGCGTGCGTATAGCCGAGAAGGTAGGGCCTAACGACATCCTAATAGTGCTGATATCTGGGGGAGGGTCAGCGATCTTTGCCATGCCTGAGGACGGGATTAGCTTAGAGGATAAGGTGAGGACAAACGAGTTACTGCTTAAGTGTGGTGCTAAGATCTACGAGATCAATGCCGTCAGGAAACACATATCTAAGGTTAAGGGAGGGAAGCTTGCGAAACGCGTTAAGGGTACCCTCATAGGCCTCATACTCTCTGACGTCGTCGGCGACCCGCTAGAGGCAATAGCCTCGGGACCGACTGTTAGAGACCCAACGACCTTCGAGGACGCCTACAGGGTGCTTAAGGTCTACGGCATACTTGACAAGGTACCTGAGGCGGTGAGGAAGCACATAGAGAGGGGAATGAGGGGAGAGGTTGAGGAGACTCTGAAGGAGGACTTACCTAACGTCCATAACTTCATAGTTGGTAGTGGTGCCTTAGCCTGCGAGAGCGCCGCCCATGAGGCCGTGAAGCTAGGTTTAACGCCCTACATACTCACAACGACGCTTGAAGGTGAAGCGAAGGACGCTGGCTTAGTGATAGCTTCAGTAATCGAGGAGGTCTGGAGGAAGGGGAGGCCATTTAAGGCGCCAGTAGCCATAATAGCTGGCGGCGAAACCACGGTGACCATACTCGGGGAGCCAGGTCTCGGCGGGCCCAACCAGGAACTAGCGCTCTCCGCGTCAAGGAAAATTAATGGACTACGCGGCACGGCATTGCTTGCGGTGGACACTGACGGGACTGACGGCCCCACCGACGCTGCTGGGGGCCTCGTAGACAGCTACACGGCAGAGATCCTCGAGGGTAAGGGCATAGACATAGAGGAGGTACTGCGCCGACACGACGCGTACAACGCCCTAAAGGAAGGTAACGCCTTACTCGTCACGGGCCCCACACGAACGAACGTTAACTCCCTCGTCATAGCCGTGGTGCTTGGGGAACACGAAAACAAATAAC
>JAMOOZ010000327.1 GCA_027064885.1 Desulfurococcales archaeon | reverse complement strand
ATATAACCGCCGTGTACTTCGGTAGCGTAGAGATAACTAACTACAACGTAACTGAGGGTAGCAACGTAGTGAACATAACCTTCATAGTGCCGACTGTGCCAGAGGGCAAGTATCCGCTAAGGGTAGAGACCACGCAGACCACCATACAGGTGCAGTACTTCTTCAACGGTACGCTAGTGCCAGCCGAACCTGAGGTAGTGCCTAAGATCATAGTAGTATCACTCAACGACGTACACCAGATACCGATACTAGTAGGACCTGGCTTCGTGAAGGTGATAGGCACGGGCTTCCCACCGGGAGCCGGTGTGAAGACCGTAACTGTGAACGGCACTGATGCCATATACACGCTGAACACTCAGGTAACGAATTGGTATGCTGACAATGATGGTGTGTTAGTTGCTTATCAAACAACAGGTGAGAAGATAGAGCCCGGCCTGTTTATACCGGCGTTGGAGCCCGGCGTCTACGAGATAGGCCTAGCCCTTCAGACGCCGACCGGCTCAGAGATCAGCCAGCCCGGTACCGTGTACGTAGTGAATAACCTAAGCAAGGTAGTAACAAATGACGAGTTCAAGCCCTTCGCGAGCGACGTGACCGCCACCCTAAACAGCATATCAGGATCAGTCAGCGTGCTAGGCAGTAAGTTAGATGCCCTCATAGGGCAGGTATCAAGCCTGTCCTCGAGCGTGAATGGCCTAGCCGCCAGCATAAGTGACGTGAGCAGTGAAGTGAAGGATCTGAAAGGAGCGGTGAGTGACCTCAAGAGCAGTATATCAACAGTGCTAAGCGACACTGCTGCAATCAAGGGTGATCTAGCTACGCTGAAGAACATGGTGAGCAATATTAAGTTAAGCGTTGACCTAACCCCAGTGACCAGCAAGCTAGACTCAATAAGTAGTCAGCTAAGCGACGTAAAGTCCAGCCTAGGCAAGTTATCAAAGCTAGACGAACTAGACACCATCAACAGTAATGTGCAGTCAGCAATCAACGCGGCTAATGCCGCCAAGTCCTCAGCCGACGCCGCTAAGTCAGCTGCTGAGGCGGCAGGCAACGCAATCAGCAATGTGAAGACCGAGCTGGCCAGCAAGATTGACTCATCCACGTACGTACTGTATGTGGCAACGATCTTTGCCCTACTAGCCTTCATCTTCGGCATACTCTCCTGGGCAACCGCCAGGAAGGCAGCCGCTAGCTAAGGTACCTCAGTAAAACGGACTAAAAATCAAAATCATTTTTAAATTTCTCTCCTAATCTTTTCTCTGGTGTTTTAAATCCTTGAAAGCCGCAATCATAGCTGGTGGCTTAGCAAGACGTCTCAGACCCATAACTGAGGCAATACCTAAGGTATTAGTTGAGGTGGCTGGTAAGCCTATCATAGAGTGGCAGATAGGGTGGCTTAAGAAGCAAGGTGTTGACACCATAGTTATTCTTGCAGGGTACCTTCATGAAAAGATAATTGAGTTCCTTGGATCTGGCTCAAAATACGGAATCAAAGTAGTTTACGTAATTGAGGACGAACCCAGAGGGACTGGTGGTGCGTTGAAGAACGCGGAGAGTATACTTAAAGACGACATCTTTATAGCAATGAATGGCGACATAATAACGAATATTCCTGCAAGACAACTCACGACAAAGTTAAGAGATGACAGCAACGCAATAGGGGCTATGGCCTTAGTACCGCTAAAGTCTCCTTACGGGATAGTTAAAATGAATGAAAGGGGCTTCATAAAGGAATTCATGGAGAAACCCATTCTCAAGGAATACCTAATAAACGCAGGTGTGTACGCTATGAAACCCGAGATCTTCAAGTACGTACCTGAGAAAGGAGACCTAGAGAAGACAACGTTCCCTCAGCTGGCTGAGAAGGGACTACTCAAGGGTGTGGTTTACGATGATGTCTACTGGCGTTCGATAGATACAGTAAAGGATATTGAGGAGGCCTCGAAGGAAATAAGGTCTGGATTGTTTAAGGATAACGACTAAAATTAGTAACGTGTCAACCGATCATAGGAGAATGCATCAACGGGACTAAGAAAATATATTAACACAGCTATATTCACAGTACCTCCGTTAAGGAAAATGTTACTGGCGAACCCCTGTTTTTCCACCTATAATTAAATTAACATACTCGCGAATGAGACAGACTTATAAAATACTATGAGGTTTTATCTTTTTGAGGGTGTGCATGCTATGAGGAGGGCCCTTGCAGCTTCCCTATTAGCTATAGTTACACTAGTTACCTTAGCCTCACTAATAACACCCGCAACAACCCAAGCAGCAACGAAAATCCCGGAACCTATGACAATTCAAACAAATGGATTGCATGGACTTAACATACCTCCCGGGATAAGCAAGGACACTAAAATACAGGCAACAGTAGTGGTGAAGGGATCAACGCCCTACACCAAGGTACTTCAGATGTATAATAGCCTTAAGAAGGAGACATTAACAGTACTCGGGAAGAAGTTCAGCATAGTTACATCAACATTAAGAAGAGATTCGAAGGGTAACTACATATTTAAGGTAGTAGGTCCCGTAGGGAAGATAATATCATTACTGAAACCCTATAAGGCAATGCTCTTAGGGATTTCTGAGAGACCCCTAATAAACTTTGAGACAGCATTACTCTCGCAAGTACCTAGACTAAAGAATCATTTAGTAGCGGACTCTGCTAAGGAGCCGGATCTCTCAAAAATAAAGCCAGGTAAGAACAACTTCTTCATAAGGTACTTAATAGGCGCAGCGTACGTCGACGCGCTCTACGGGATAAATGGGTCAGGAATAAGAGTCGCCGTGGTCGATACTGGTGTAGACTACGGAAACCCGGATCTACAGGATGCACTGGATTACTATGTCGGCATGTATAACGGGTCAAAGGTCAGAGAACCATTAGTACTTGATGCCGATGAGAACTTAGTAATACTCTTCAAGTCCTTCACGGCTAATGCCTCAGGCTACATAAACGTTAGTAGTGAGACTTTCCAAGACTACATACCTGAGCCAGTGGATGTAGACCCACCGTATCCTGCCTACTACGTGGGTAATATAACTTCATCAAGCGGCACCTACAAGTTCGGCGTACTTTTCGAATACATGGCGGGTGAGGGCAAATGGATAAGAGTTGGTGTAGTTCTAGCGGACCCGGCTTCGTCAGGAAACTATACCATGTTGTACGTAGACGCAAATAATAACAGTATATTCAACGACCCAGAAGATATTAAGGTGTCATACGACGGGAACAGAATTCTGGCAGCGTACGAACCCGGAAGCACCTGGCCTTATGCAAGTTACGGCGTTGCAGGAGGATTCTTCCTAGATACTTACTGGAACTTTGCCTTCCCCAGCAAGGTATTCGCCGGGTGGGACCTAAAAGGTAGGTACTTAAGCATATTCTATGATTTCTACGGACACGGCACCTCCTGCGCATCCGCAATAGCCAGCAGAGACTTCCCTGAAGGTATAGCGCCGGGAGCGAAGATCGTTGGAGTAAAGGGACTATGGTTCGGAGACGTAGAGCCAGGAATGCTATGGGCAGCAGGCTTCAATATTAGCGGCTTCGTTCCTGTCTACACAGGTGCGCCTAGGGCTGACATAATAAGCAATAGCTGGGGAATCAGTACATTCACTTACGACATAGCCGGGTTTGGCTACGATTTTGAGTCACTCTTCATAGACGCGTTAACAACTCCGGGCTTCCTAGACCCCAATTACCCTGGCGTACTCGTGGTGCAAGCAGCAGGTAACGGAGGTGCTGGCTACGGAACCGTAACAGCGCCGGGCACGGCCACTGGTGCATTAACAGTGGGTGCATCAACCTCGACTCACGTGTACAACATCCTCTACGGTTTTGGAGGGACGGCATACGATGAAATAGTGTCTTGGGCAGCTCGAGGTCCGGCCCCAGCAGGTTATGTGAAGCCCGATGTAGTTAACGTTGGCGCATGGGGCTTTACAGCGGCTCCAGTGTGGCTATCGGGTGGTGACTACACATTATTTGGAGGGACAAGCTACGCTACACCGCTGACCGCCGGTGTCGCTGCTCTAGTATATCAAGCACTTAAGTCGCAGGGAATGACAGCAGTACCTCCATGGCTTGTTAAGCAAATAATAATGAACACTGCAAAGAATCTGCACTACCCGCCTTTTGATGAGGGTGCAGGTCGCGTTGATGCTCTTAACGCTGTCCAGCTAGCGCTACAGATAGCGAACCCGCAGACAGGCTCATATAAAGGGTTAAGGATTTACAGCGACTCAGTCTACAAGAACTCAGCCTACAAGATAGAAAGAATATGGACTTGGATGTGGCTCGACTACTGTGACCTCTACATGTACTACTGGTACGGCATAATCCTACCACCAGTCTCACCTGGCAACTCGCTATTAACATTCAGCCAAAGCAAGGCGTACGGCGTGTACGTGCCTGACATACCGCGTGGAGGATTCAAGTATTTCCAGCTCACATTAGAGAATCCAACGAGCTCGGCCGCTATTGTTAAAGCGAGTGTCGTTAAACCTGTGAGGATAGGTAGGCCGGTAACGTACTACCTAAGATTCAACCTACCTAGTAGCGAAAGCTGGACCTACAAATACGTAGTGATATCACCGTCACAGATACCTGAAAACACAGAATTCATGACGGTGGACGTTGTCCTACCCTATAACGTATTCGATGGTGATAACGACTACTATGCTGACTACTATGTAGGGGTTATTGCGTACGTGTGGATCGCTGACTCCAACAATAATGGCGTACCTGATGTTGACGAGAGAGTCGTGGTGAACTTCGGATATGCGCTATCCAACCATAACTTAGTCCAAGTTAAGCTACCCCTTCAGCTCTTGGAGGAGTATGGACCCAACGCCAAGCTATTAATTAGAGTATTCGTGGAGAGGGGCGATGATACTAACCCTGCTAGGGCAGCGTTAAGGAATCAGTTAGTTAAGGCCGTAGTGACATATTATGGCTTCACACCTGATCACTGGGTTAGGTTACACACAAGACTCCCTGGTAGTCGCGAGGTTATTAAAGCTGGCTCCACCGTAACAATAAGAGGAAGAATAAGGCCTCCATTCAATGCCGCACCAACGGCTTATCAGGACTACATTAAGTTAGATGTAAAATTTGCTGACGGAACCACCACAACATACTACGTACCAATGAGTTACACTGTGTATGTAACGCTAAGATCTTGGTGGGGACGTCTACTGAATATTGCTCCAGGAGCTTCAGTAACACCCTATTCCTGGATCTTCCTGAAGGGTGACACAGCTTGGGACTGGAGATACGAGTCTGGCGACTGGAGGGTATTCTATGTGAATGTAGCTGACCCCAGGGTATGGTTGCTACAGGTACAGGCGCAATGGTTTAACAAATACACAGACCTAGTTACATACACATTAGGTCCTGACGGACAGTTCGCGGGGGCGTTCTACGGATCGTCAGTGTCCTTTAGCTACTACCTAGGAAACGGTAAATTCATGTGGATGGACACCGGCAGATACAGAACAGCGAATACCATGTCAACGATAACATTCCCGGTGACAACCTACCGCTACTCCCAGTATCCCACGCCCAAACCAAACGTAGGCATATACACGATACTGGTAAGAACAGCGTTGTACGGTGGCGTAAGCAATTCAGAGCCGTTTAGACTTTACGTACGTGCTCTACCAGGTTACAAGATGTTGCCAAGCACCGTAATGCCTACGCAAGGCAAGCTAACGACTTACGTGAGATTGCCTTACAGGGCATCATCAATAGAGTTCTACTTCATGCAAGCAGACCTGCCAGTATTCTCGTCCCAAGGATTATGCGAATATGATACTCTAAAAGTAAGCCCAGCCGAGTACACCAGACCATCAATAATCTATAGATACACCTTAGAGTGGAACGGCCTAAGCTGCTATGCGTCTTTCGAGAAGCCTAGGGTAGACCTAATAGTGATGTACTCCACGTCGATACCCTACCTGACAGTATACTATAAGTATGGTAACAGTTACTAC
>JAMOOZ010000326.1 GCA_027064885.1 Desulfurococcales archaeon | reverse complement strand
GGGTATTAGCGGCAAGGAAATAGATGCTGTAATAGTCTCCAACTTCTCTGACAGGTTTGGCGGCTTACTGCATGTTGGCCCACTAGTTCTATCCTTGATCAATAACCTTGAGGCTAAGAGCTTCCGTGTTGAAAATGCCTGCGCCGCTGGTAGCACAGCTATATATATTGCATGGCACATGATTAGGAGTGGTTCAGCAAGGAACGTATTGGTTGTTGGCTTCGAGAAGATGAGTTACCAGCCTAACGCTACCTCCGCTAACGAGGTCTTGATGGGGGCTGGTCATCCGAATGAAATCTTAGCTGGTGCTTCCTTCGCCAGCCTCTACGCCTTAATGGCTAAGGCGTACATGGACAAGTACGGTGCAAGAGAGGAGGATCTAGCCTTAGTTGCCGTTAAGAATCATGAAAATGCACTAAGGAATCCTTTAGCGCAATTCCACAAGAAGGTAAGTATTGAAGACGTGCTAAACTCTCCCTACATCTCATGGCCCATTAAGTTACTAGATTGCTCGCCTCTTAGTGATGGGGCAGCTGCCGTAATTATTAGTGGTGAGCCAAGAAAGTATACCGACACGCCAATATATATTAAGGGTATAGGTCTTGCACATGACTACCCCGGTTTACATCAGAGGGATGATTTAACAGCTATAATTGCTGCTAAGAAAGCCGCGGAGCAAGCGTATCGCATGGCCAACTTAGGTCCTAAAGACATGAACGTATTCGAAGTGCATGATGCGTTCACTATAGCTGAGATAGTACTATATGAAATGCTTGGACTGACTGAGAGAGGAGGCGGTGTTAGGTTGCTGAGGGAAGGCGTGACGTTATTTAATGGGGAGTACCCAGTCAACCCTAGCGGCGGGCTAAAGGCTAAGGGCCATCCCATAGGGGCTACAGGTGTAGGCATGGCCTGTGAACTCTTCTGGCAGCTTAGGGGAGAGGCCGGTGAGAGGCAAGTTAGCGATGTTGAACGCGGTTTAATGGAGAACCATGGAGGAACCGGAGCTACGTCAGTGGTGATAATTTATGGGAGGTGAGCAGGTCATGGTATGGAAA
>JAMOOZ010000325.1 GCA_027064885.1 Desulfurococcales archaeon | reverse complement strand
CCATTGCCTGCTAAGGGTGCCTGGATTAGGGATGTGTCATTAGTACTGAAGAGGTACTGGGGCTGAAATGTTAAACTGTGGCTTTCTGTATCCTTTTGTTTCGCTCTGTTTCGGGTAAAACGTTTATGGTGTGGTATGTCAATGTTTTTCATGAGTATGCGGGTGATGGGAGCTATGCTCCAAGCCCGCAGGACATGGCCTAGATGGGGCCCTCGTGCCGTTAGGCCCGACAGCCGCTCATGACCCTAACGGGATGAGCCGTCTAGGTGAGCCCTCTAGGTGAGGCGGAAGTCCCTAGAGACAACCCCAAACAACCCTAACACAAAGGAATGACCCTCTAGGGACAAACGGTATAGAGCTACCTGAGTAGGTTTCCTGCCGCTTCTTTAAATTGCCGTAACTTCGAGGATCTATTGGTGGACATTCTTTTGAGCGTAGGGAAGGTGCTTGAAGTCCATGGCAGTGACTTTGAGTTCATTAAGCTTGTGGGGGTGAATTACCTCAATGACCCCGTAAATTATGCTTACTTGCTTTATGACCTTGCCGTTTACCCGGACGTGTCTAAGGCATTGCTTAGGGTTGAGGACGACATTATTGTTGGGTACGCTCTCGCGTGGTTTAGGTTTGAGCCGCAGACCGTCATATTGTATGGAGAGTTAAGTGACGTACCCCTGTATAAGGTGCTGAGATTTAAGTCGCTTGTTTGGATACCCTTTAACGAATACCCCAGCATTAAGCGTGAATTACTAAAGTACGGCAGTGTGAGTGACGAACGCATTATGCTTGACATGATTACGAGGCCGGATACGTTTTCTTGGGACGCTACTTACAGTGCTGAGTGCGTCAGGTTAAAGCCTAGCGACGTAGACGCCCTGCAGGAGTTCTGGGACTCCGTAGGCGTAAGGATTCCAAGGGAGGTTCTGTTGGAGGCGCTTAATGATCACGTGTGTTACGGCGTGTTTGTTGATGGGAGGCTAGTGACGGTTGCGAGGACCTACGTGAGGACGCCTTGTGTGTGGGTTGTAGGTGGGGTGTTTACGCACCCTGATTTTAGGGGAAGGGGATTCGCTAAGGCCGTTACTGCAGCGGTTACTAGGGAGGCGCTTCTTTCGGGGGCTTACGCGTTGCTTCACGTGCGTGAGAATAATCACCCGGCGATAAGAGCGTATAGGAGAATTGGTTATGAGTTAATTGGAAGGCACGTTTGGGTTTCCTTCACTCCTAGGGTTATGTAGGTTGTTTAAAAGCTCAGGGTTAGTAGGGGGATATGAAGTCCTCTGGCTTTGGTGGTTCTGGTTTTAGTCCCTTTCTTTGCCTGATCTTCTTTACTATGTCTATTAGGAGCGAGTCGGGTACGGGGGCCCACCTGCTGAATTCAGTGCCCCAGAAGGCTCTGCCAGCCGTGGCTGATCTTAGCTCGTTCGCTAGGTTCATTGATTCTGCCACGGGTATCTCGGCTATTATCCTTACTTGGGTTGGGCTTAGCTGGATAACGTCCAGTACCTTACCTCTCTTCCTAGTTATGACTGAGATGACCGCGCTCATTGTTTCCATCGGGGTTTTAATGTCGAGCTTCTGTATGGGCTCTAGGAGTGTTGGGCGCGCCATGAGCATTCCAGCGTATATTGGGTTCCTAACGGCTGGGAATAGCTGGGCTGGACCTCTGTGTGCTGGGTCCTCGTGCACTATGGCGTCGTGTAGTATTACCTTAACGCCCCTCACTGGTTCCTTAGCTAGTGGGCCTTCAGCCATTGCTAGCCTGAAGCCCTGAATTATCGTGTCCTTGACCTCCCTTAGGTGCTGCACGCCAACGGTCTTGTCCACGAATATGTTGAAGTTCTCGTCAATTGCCCATATGCGGCGGGCTTCGTCATACTCCCATCCAGCCTTATCCCTGAGTATCTTGGCCCTCTCCCTATTGTCCATATCCTCAGAGATGACGCCTTGCTGAATTAGCTTGATCGTCTCGTTGTTTAGTGGCTCGACACTTATGTAGAGCTTGTTATGCTTGTTCGGGGACTTACCCTCAAGTACCCTTGATGCTGTCCTGACAGTTTCCCTATAAACCACTATGGGCGGTGATGTTTCTACCTCGAGCCCGTAGTTCTCCTTAAGGAGCGTTAAGACGATCTCCAGGTGGAGTGGACCCATACCGGATATTAGGTACTCGCCTGTCTCCTCGTTTATCTTTACAACTAGGTTCGGGTCCTCGATCGACATTTTCCTTAGCGCGTCAATTAGCTTCGTTAGGTCCTGCATGCGCTTTGGTTCTATGGCCATTGTCACGACAGGCTCGGATACATAGTGTAGCTTCTCGAAGGGAGCTGCCTGATCCTTGTAAGCAACATCAACTGCTGTTTCACCTGCCCTCGCCTTGTCCAAGCCTAGCACAGCACCAATGTTGCCGGCAATGACAGCATCCACCTGCTCCCTAATGGGACCCATGTAGAGGCTGACCTGGAGCGCCCTCTGCTTCGTCCTTGCCATGACGAGCCATAGCTCCTGGCCGGACTTTAGCGTTCCTGAGAATACCCTACCGGTCGCTACCATACCTGCGTGTGGGTCTATTCTCATGTCGCTTACTAGGAAGACCGTGGGGCCGTTTGGGTCGGCATTCATCATTGCCTGCCCTAACTCGGAATTTATGTCACCCTTCCATATCTTAGGTATCCTGTACTTCTGGGCTTCCTTCGGGTTGGGTACGTGGTTGATGACCATTTCCAGTAGGGCTTCGTGGAGTGGTATGACCTTCTGTAATTCTTCCACGGCTTGCTTTCCTTTGGCATAGGCATTCATCATGTCCATGATCGTTATTCCTTTTCTCTTAGCGTAGGGTACGGTCAAGCCTATTTTGTCTCTAGCTGAACCGAAGGCTACCTGACCTTTGGCAGGATCTAGTAACCACTTGTCCCTGTATTCTGGCTCAGCATACTCCTTGATGAGGCTGTTTACTTCTTTGATGATCGTTATGAACCTCCTCTGTATTTCCTGAGGTGATAGCTTGAGCTCCTTTATGAGCCTGTCGACCTTATTGATATATAGGAGTGGCCTTACCCTCTCCTCGAGTGCCTGCCTTAGCACGGTCTCGGTCTGCGTCATTACACCTTCAACGGCGTCTACGACGACTATGGCACCATCAAGTACTCTTAGGGATCTTGTGACTTTACCTGAGAAGTCCACGTGTCCGGGCGTGTCGATTAGGTTGATTACGTAGCCCTTACCACCCATTTCGTGGTAGAGGCTAATGTTAGCTGATTTTACAGTAACGCCTCTCTTCTGCTCGACGTCGAGGTAGTCTAGGGCTAGTGCCTCACCAGCAACCTTAACTGAAATTATTCCTGCTGCTGCTAGCAGTAGGTCCGACGTCGTAGTTTTACCGTGGTCTACGTGCGCAATTATTCCTATGTTCCTGACGCGCTCCAGGTTGGACATTAGCTTCTGTATTTGTTCCACGGTCTTGTATCTGGGCATGATTCCTAACCTAGGGGATAGAAGCATTGGAATTTAAAAGCTTAGCAGTAAAGGCACTCACTCCTGCTTCCTTATGGGTTCCTTACTATAAAACCGCTCTAAGCCTCCACTCGCTCCCTCATGTTTCTTGCTGTAGGGATAGTTAAGTATGCGTTTAATTAACTGTGCCTTCTCCTCACTAACACCTTCCACGCGCGAGAGCTCCACGGAGGAAGCCTCGAGCACTGCCCTCAGACTGCCGAACTTCCTTAGTAATCGATCGGCTAGTGTTGGCCCTATACCTGGGAAGGATGCGAGGATATAGAGTTGCCATTCGCTTAGATCCTGTTCCTTGGGTTTCTGCTGTTTCCTGTATGTTGGGAAGAGTGCTGCGGCGGAGGGTTTCCTAGTTGTTTGGAGCTTCTCGGCAATCAGCTTTATTGTTTCGGCTGTGTGCTTCGTGTTTCTCGTGTAGATCACTGGGATGTTATTGTATATTACTGCCGTTACCAGTGCTGCCTCAACGGCTTTGTACTTGTTGGTTATGCGGCGTAGGTACGTTAGGTCGCCTTCAACCAGTATGAATATCCTTAGGCCAGACGCCTTTAGGCGACGCACTTGGTCAAAGAACCTTCCCTCAAAAACTGAGTGCGCCAAGTCGTCTACCCGCTTCCTCTCAATGACCGTATCCTCAGTAACCATGTAGTCACCTATCTCTAATTGCTTATAGATCACTGACACGCCCATCTCGGTAAGGTATTTCGGCACATGGGAGGCTTTCTCCCTGAGGTCGACGTAAACCTTCACCAAGTTACTCACACTCCTCCATCCAACGACCTTCTTCAAGTATCCCTAGGCTGTATCCTTTTCTTGTGAAGAAACGTGCTATGATTTTCAGGATCTGTTTAGGACTTACGTGAGAGTTTATTAGTGCTCCTGCAGCACCTGCGTGCCCACCTCCCGAGCCGCCGAGTTCTTTTGCGAAGTGTAGCGCTAGATTTGAGGCTATGGGTTCACTCCCGAACTTCTTGAGGAACGACTGTGATACACGTATAGTTATCCGTGTTGCGTTAGGTCTTTTCGCTACAGCGATAGCTATGTCAGCACCAGCCTCGATGAGGGCTTTAAGCACTGCTGACTCATGCGCGCCGATGCATGTCACTGCAAGTATTGCTTCCTTATTCAGTCTATATAGTCCGGTTCTCGAGAGGCCCTTCAACCTGGCTATTACTTCCGAACGGCTTACCTCCCGTAATGTAAGGATATTGATAGCTTTCCTGTAGTCGCCTCCGTTCTCAGTTAGCCATGCCATTACGGCGAAGGTTTCTGGACTAGCTAACCTGAGTATTCTAGTATCATAGAGTATACCAGCTATAAGGAACGTGAGAACCCTAGGATCAGGCCTTACCTTAAGGTACATTATTAACTCAGCCACCAGCTCACTAGTTGATGCGGCTGTGGGCCTATGAATGCTTACATCCGCTTCCTCAATTAGGTCGTTTACTTCATGATGGTCTATCACGACGTAGGGCTTGCTTAGCAACGAGGACAACCTATTCAACTGCTGCGGTGTTGAGGTATCGACAATTACGGTCGCGTCGCACTCGCCTGGATTATCGTTAATTACCTCTGTCTGCGGTGCTAGAACCTCTAGGAGTTTCTTCGACACCTGCTCCAGACCTTCGGACGTTAGTATGAGTATGTTTTTCTTCTTATGCGATAAGCTCTGAAGTATTTCCTTAATCCCTAAGGCTGAGGCTAGGGCGTCCGGGTCGGCGTTCCTGTGCATCGCTACGCATACGGTGCCTTCGCTTAAGCCCTCAACCCATTTCCTCAGTTTCTCCGCATCCGCTGGCTCTACGCTTAAGTTCATCCCTCACCACCTTGAGTGCTTTATCTATGGCCTCGTCTATTAGCGCCTCCAGTTGGGGAGTTAGCGGTGCTGTCCCCTCCACTTCTACGTTCACTAAGACATTTACTGCCTTTCCTTCACGCTGGATTGATACGTAGGCTAAGTAGTCATCACGTCTTGGGATGAGTTCCTTTAGCGATGAAAGAAGTTCTTCCGATGTCCTTAGCGCTATTTCCTCTAACTCATTCGTGCTTAGTAAGCTTGCGTCTATACCTATCTTCTCGATGGAGATCTTGCGCTTAACCAGCTTTGGAAGCCCCCGCGAGCCCGCCTAAGCTGAATTTCTCGAGCTTCCTCTTCAATTCCTCTAGTTGCCTCTTTAGGGTTTCCTCCATTTTTGAGAAACTGTTAAGCCTAATTTCTAGTTCCTCTTTCTTCTCCTCTAGCTCCTTAATTACTTCGTCCTTGGGAACCTTGATTAGAACGAAGCCCGTGTTCTTATATACTGGCGTGTCTTCGCTAACGGATCTCAGAATGTTTAGTGTCCTGTCGATCTCGCTGATTTCTGATGTTATGACGGATTTCTGCGCGATTATTGAGGCGAGCTGGGATTCCACTTGCTGGTATTTTATCACTGCCTGCTCTAGCTCAGGAGGTATTCTTTGCGCCACTTAATCTTCACCCTCTCACCATAGGCGGGGAGGACTTTAAATATTGCTGGTGGTTAAGTTAGGTTCCCCTTCTAAGTTCATCTATGAGGTTTAGCACGGTGTTAGATAGTCGTAGGATGCTGTTGAGAGCAGCCCTGAATGCTGAGTGGTTAGGTGCGTGTATCTCGATCTTCACGCCCTCCTCAACTAAGCTTATGTTAGTTTTCACTCCACGCATTTCGCCCTTTGTTTCTGGCTTAAGTGACTTGACCAGAGTTTCCCTCAGGTCTTTAGGGATATCGTCTAGTAGTATGCTTAGCGATATGTGCTTGACTTCACCGCTGGTCATACCTTATCACCTTAGTCACTACGAAGCGGGGGCCACATGGTCTGCCTGTGGAGGTGCATACGAAGTTCACTACCACGCCGTCCTCCCTTCTCCCGAGGATTACCTCTACGGCTGGCTCGACTTCCGTCTCATATCGAGTTATTTCTGGTCGTAAGGCTCTTATGAGTTCCTCAGCCGTCTCAGCGAGTAGCTTGTCCTTCTCGGTTCCTTTGAGGTTCATGATGATCTTGTTTATCCCCAATGGCTTCTGGGAGTCCGGCATTTCTCTTATTAACTTAACCGACGTTATCTTCAGCAGTGAGACCTTCTTGAGCTCGCCGGGCTCGGGTATGTGGAAAGTGAGTGCTGATGGGTTCGCCTTCCTCTCGAGGACTATTAGTACGCCGTATGCTCCCGTCCTACGGGCTATTGAGGAGAGATCTAGCAGCGTGGCCTTACCCCGGTTAAACTTCACTGCGTGGGGTATCGTGGTGACTAAGTCCTTAATAAAAGAGCGGGTTCTTCTAGAAGGTTCGCGAGATGTAGTTATCAATAATTTGTTTTCGTGTCTTCCCGCGCTCATCGTCCGTTAACACACTACCATTGCCTTGTTTGACGCCCTATTACGGTCTTACTGATCTCAGTTGTGGGTTGGTACGCGCCCCCCGCAAATATTGTTCCGCACTTGGGGCACTTCCATAGACCCACAGCTATCCTCTTCATGACGGTCTTAGTTCCACAGTGAGGGCATTCGTAAGGGGCGTATCTGCGTTCCATAACGCTCTTCCATCGCTTCCTTAGTGTTGAACCGTACTTGGCCCCGAACCGCCCCGCGATACCTACTACTTTAGTTCTCTTGCCCATCCTGCCGCACCTGCCTCATTCGTTTATTGAGTTGAATTTAAGTTTTCCTCACTGCTGGACTTCTTTTCCTTACTGCTTTCCTCCCCGCTCGCCGCTTTCTTGGCCTCTGTCTCTTCCTTTGCTTCCTCCTCTTGTTCCTTCTCCGGCCTCCCCTCCGCTTCCTCCTCTTCTGCCTCCTTTGCCTCTCCTTCCCGGGCTTTTGCTTTCCTTTCCTTTTCTTCTCGCTTTACTTCTGCTGGTTGTTTTTCTTTTTCTTCTTGAGCGGTCGGGGCCGCCTCTTTTTTTGCTGATCCCCCCTCTACCTCTTCCTCCTCTAGTTCCTTGGCGGGTTCCTCAGCCTCCTTCTCTTCGATTACCTTCTCTCCCTCACTTTCCTCTTTCTTTTTGGTGGCTTCGGTGGTTTCGAATGTTTCCTCTACTTCCTCGCCTTCCGTCGCTTCTTTACTAACACTTTCCTTCGCTTCGAATACCTCTCTTCTTTCCTCTCCTTTCTTTTCTTCTTTGGTTTCAGCTTGTTCTACCGCGGCTTTAACTGCTTGTTCGACGACCCTGATTAGTTCTTGCCCTTTCTTTATCGCTATGTCCGTAGCTCTTAGGACTTCATCCTTAGTTACTGATGAGGGGCCGCTCTTCTGGATTCCTGCTATCTTTCCGTCTTCAGATATCGCGAATATTATCTTCGTGTCTAATACACTCTCCTCCTCTAGGTCTGGATCCATGATGAGTGCTTTCCCTAGCTTCCCTACGGTTACTGTGACCACCTTCTTTAAGAGTGGGAGTTGCGCTACGTGCGTTGTTTTGTCGATGACTATTTGTTCGTCTTCCTCGCTTATTACTGCCTTAGGTATCTTCGCCGTCAGTAGAGCGGCTAGCGTCGCTATTGATGACGCATCCACGAGGTTCCCATCGTGATCTAGGACGTAGATGTCGATCCACACCACCCACACTTTCTTACCTGGAATTAGGACCAGTTTGCCTAGGTCTATGGCGCCTAGCTCTCTTATTGACCGGTCTATGACTCTTGCTAACTCGATGGCGTTCTCGTCAGGTGGTCCTGGCTCGAATACTGGCGATGCCATGGGCACAAATTCTGCAGAAACTATTATCACGCCCTGGTCTGGAGCGTCAGGGTAGGGTGTTCCCACCTCTAGTTTCACCCCCACTAGTACCTGTGTGTTCCCTAGCTTCACTAGGGCAGAGCCGTCTGCTTTGGGTAGATAGTTGGGTATGATCTCTACCTGCCTTATGTCGTGGAGTCCACGCCCGTCTAACCTGGTTCCCCTCTTTATTAGTGACGCTATCGTTTCTGCCTTGAGTTTCGGGATTATGTAATCCGGTGATGACGGGGTTACGGACACTGCGTTACACCTCCACCTCCAAGTACTTTTTCTTGAGGGTCTCCTTCTGCATCTTGTAGACCTGCTCTATGCCTTTGAGGGCTAGGTTCAGGGCTTCCTCGAATTCCTCCCTGGTTAGGACGCCGTTTAGCTGAAGTAACATTATTTCGCCTAGGGCAGGTGCAGCCGCTACCGGCATGTCGGCTTCGCCGAAGTTATCCTCTACCTGGTCGATGTCAAGGACTAGAACGCCGTCAACCTTGCCTACGGCTACCGCTGCCACCAAGTCCTTCATAGGTATTCCAGCATCAGCTAGTGCCAGTGATGCTGCGGTTAATGACGTTGTTCTCGTACCGCCGTCAGCGCTGATCACCTCTATAAACACGTCTATGGCTGCCCTGGGGAACATCTCGGTTAGCACCACTGGTTCGAGCGCTTCCCTTATCACTTTCGATAGCTCTATCTCCCTCCTCGTAGGGGCTGGTGATTTCCTGTCGTCAGTTGAGAATGGCGCCATATGGTACCTGCACCTGAGTACGGCGCGGTACGGTATCGCTATGTGCTTCGGTTGCGCTTCCCTAGGTCCGTATACCGCCGCTATTACTCTGGTCTTGCCGAATTCCACGTAGGCTGAGCCGTTAGCATTCTTCAGCACACCTACCTGCATCTTTATTGGACGTAGCTCGTCAGGCCTGCGCCCGTCGTGCCGTAAGCCGTTTTCGAGGATTAGCTTCGGTTTCTCTCCTTTAGTTCCTCCCACCTATTAACCCCCTCCTAACTTTTTCCTTCACAATGAACTCCTTTATGCGATCCGTTAGCCCGGGTATGTGGGCTTCCCTCTCGATTTTCCTTATGGCTAAAACAAGTATGTCTTTGAGGTCGTGGTTAGGGCAGTTGATGACTATTCTTCCGTTGCGTCCAACGACGAGCTTACACCCTGTTTCGTTTTCAAGGGTTGCTTGCATGGAGCCTTTCTTCCCTATGACCCTAGGTACTTTCGCTGGGTTTATCTCGACGATGGCTCCCTTCGTTACCTTCCCTAGTCCCTTGCCTTTAGTACTGAGTAGTGGGTCCCTGGTGCGGTCGAACACCTCTATCTTGGCGACGATCACGTCGCCAACATCTAGATAATCTGTGAGTTCCTCCCGAGCAGGGTTTATTGGTCTTCCGAGGAAGTCGGATGCGTAAAGTACTCCTGGGAAAGGTGCCCTTATATCTACTTCCCAGCTTGTTAGGCCTACTGACCTGACCACACCGACCACGATGTCCTCAGGTTGCGGGTAGTAGTAGCCTTCTAGGGGTATGATCTTTAGAGTGCTATTTGACTCGTCGTACTGCACTAGCCCGACGACAGCCGAATAGTATTTCTTCCCTACCTTGTAGATTGTGGAGGGAGAAAGTATCTTAAAGTCACCTTCAGCGATTAGGTCTCCTGGCGCGACTAACTCTCTCTGACCTACCTTCACAGTGCCCGGCAACTCACATCACCTTGACCTTAACCTCAGCCATGCCGCGGGTGGTGCGGCTTATGGAGTCCATTACCTCTCCCTGCATTCCTGCGGGTATCTCTATTTCGATTAGAAGTGAACCGTCGTTTAACCACCTCTCGTTCTTGACTTCCCCTAACCTCCTTAGTTCGGAGTACGCCCTTCCAGCGACGGCTGGCGGTACCCTGACCGTGATTAACGCCCTAGCTATCTTTATGGGGAGGTGCCTTGCTATTGCCTTAACTATCTTGGCTGCTTGCTCCTCAACACTCTTGTAGAGGTCCACCGCTATCCTAGCTTCCTCCATAGCCCTCTCGATCCTTTGTGGCGGTATGGGTGTCTTGGTTCTCGGGTCTATTGCTGAGCGGGCTATGTAGTTGATGATTAACTTCCTTTTAGCCTCCAGTAGCTTCCTTCTTTGGGCAGTGGTTAACTGTAGTTCACCCTTCCTTAGTATGCTGTCTGCGACTTTCTTGATATCTGCTGTACCGAAGACTTTCCTGACTTCTTCTGGTGATGCCCTGTCTCCTTTTCTTGCGTCTTTGTATACGTAGTCCCCGACCAGGACTTCATCTATCGGTATTTTTTCGCCCTCCCTGTATTTGAAAGCCTTATCCGGGTCTACGAGTATCTCGAATTTATGCCCTCCTTTCTCGTATCGTGCTATCACATACTCGTGGGTCATTTATCAACACCGGCTGCTTTGACGTATTTGGCTGTTTCCTCTAGGGTGAGTTTCCTGAAGGTCTTGTCGTCCTCCGTGATTATTCCTAGCTCTACGAGGTCGGGCGATAGTGGTGAGCCTGTGGAGGCCCTTAGTGCGCTTAGAGCTAGTTTCACGGCTTCCTCCCTGTTCATGCCGTCCCTGTAGTGTTTCTCTAGGTACTCCGTTGCTGCTTGGTCTCCTGAGCCTAGGGCTAGGGCTTTGTAGGAGAAGTAGTACCCGTTGATTTCGGTCTTAAATAATTGCGGTCCTTTCTTGTCGTACCCTGCGAAGACTAGGGATACGCCGAAGGGCCTTACGCCGGCGTGCTGGGTGTATATTTGCTTGATGTCGCATACCTTCCTTACGACGTATTCCACGTCGGCTGGTTCGTCGTAGGTGAACCTGTAGTTCATTGCCTCCCTTCTAGCGTAGTCGATGAGTATTCTGCCGTCGGCGGCTAGTCCAGCGAAGGAAGAGCCTATATGTGTGTCTATTATGTAGATCTTGACTATGTCCTTCATGTCTATGAGTGGGGCTATGCGCCTCTTCTCGGCCGCGATGAGTGCGGCGTCCCTTGTCTTGACGGCTACTGTTGTCCATCCTTTCTTAATGTTTTCGGCGGCGTACTCGACTTGGTAGAGTTTGCCGTCTGGTGAGAACACAGTTATTGCTCTGTCATAACCCATTGCAGGTGGTCCGAACGTCAATCCTCTTACCCTCCTAGGACTGTTAATGAAGAAATATAAACTTAAATGGGGGTGGTGTAAACCCTCCTTGGCGTGGTGTTCGAGTGTGGCTGAATTCATTTCAAGGATTCGGGATTCGGGCGTGGCCGTGTTAGGTGCTGGTGGTGCTGGAGATATTATCTCTGCTTACGTCATGTGTAGGGTTCTTGAAGACCTCTTCGGGGTCGAGTCCTGTGTTCCTGTGGCGTTGCTTTGGGAGCGTTGGGTTAAGGACCCGTTTCCCGGACCCGTGCCTAGGGAGGCTGTTAGGGGTGCTAGGGTAAGTAAGTGCGTGTGGGTTTCTAAGGACACTTACGTTGAGAGGCCTGGAAACTATGTTTTCCGCCCTAACGCCTCCGTTGTTGCGGAGGTTTTCGGTGGTGAGGTCCCTGCATTCAC
Source organism: Desulfurococcales archaeon (assembly GCA_027064885.1). GTDB lineage: Archaea > Thermoproteota > Thermoprotei_A > Sulfolobales > NBVN01 > WAOL01. Next base: position 16,691 of record JAMOOZ010000325.1, on the reverse strand, counting down.
TCTGGAGGGAGGTGTCTTAGGCGTTGTTGAGTGTTTGGAGGAGGTTAGGGAGGCCGGGTACTCGCACTTAATGGCGCTGGATGTTGGCGGTGATGTCTTGGCTAGGGGGTGGGAGCCCTCCCTCTGGTCCCCGCTGGCTGACGCGGTCAGTGTTGCCGCCGTTTCCCACTTCAGTGACTCCTCCATAGCTATCCTTGCCCCAGGAGCTGACGGGGAGCTTCCCGCGGACTACGTCCTCAAGAGGATCGAGGAGGTCATGAGGCGGGGAGGGTACCTAGGCGCGGTCGGGCTCTGGCGCGACCACTTAAGAATATATGAGGAGATCCTACCCAAAGCAACCACGGAGGCAGGCAAGGCAGCATACCACGCGTTAAGTGGGAAGGTAGGTGAGGTAGCCATAAGGGAAGGAAGCCGAACCGTCAGGGTAGGCCCACACACACCCATAACCTACGTACTCAAGACAGACACCGTAATGGAGGTCACCGTACTACCCCAAGCAATAAAACACACTAAAACACTAAACGAGGCGCTCAACGCCGCACACAAAGCAGGCATAACGACGGAACTCGACCTAGAACTAACAATCGCGAAACTATACGGCACAGGACCCAAAGCAAAACCAAACTGGCTAAAAGCCAAGCAAGAAGCACGCAAAACAATAATTCACATCAAAGAGCAAAACACCAAAACTTAAAAACCAAACAACCCCACAAAGAAACGGGGGGCCAAAGCAGCGGGGTGGGGTAGCCAGGTTAGCCCGCGGGGCTCATAAGAGGTCCCGGGGCGGCCCGGCACCACCCACGCATCCTTTAACTTCGTTCTTCTGGCTCTCAAGTTGTTTAAGTTTGAGACCATTTGGTCGGGACACGCAATATTAATTGTAAACCCAAACATGGTCATCAGTAAAGACATTCACTTTATTAAGCTATCTATAGACATGGGAGCGTTAGGAAGTATGGAGAGGGTCGTTAGACTTAGGAGCCTTGATAAAGAACTGATTGGTGACATCCTTGAGTCCATTCGGAAAAATAATGCTCCGACTTTATTTTATGATGATGATAATCATGAACTCAGCCCTCACCTTATGGCTAGGTATCTGTGGAAGAGCATTGGTCTAGTTTTATGCGACGGGAATCTCTCTGCACTGATTGGCGGATATAAGACAATAACTTTCAGGGGTGTCACGAAGGAAACCTCTATAGCGGTGATAATGACCTTCCTTCCTTTACGCGCTTACTTAAGAGTGAGAATCTATCCTCAAAGTAGAGAGAAGAAAAGATACTTTGACATAAGTGTCTTAAGCAAAGGTACTTTTCGTAAACAACGTGATAGCCTGCTTCAACTACTTCACGCGCTAGTATCCCAGCAATTCGACCTACGTAATCTTGACAGTACCTACATCTCTGCTTTACTTGCGGGTCTAATTGATGGAGACGGATATGTGGGTAAGGAGGGAAAGTACCTTGCAGTATCTGTGGCTAAAGGAGAGAGCATAAAGGGGAGGACTATTTATTCTATCCTGACACACGCTGAACAAAGAGGATATATCGTACTTGGAACGTATCGTGGGAAACCGAATTATGAAGTCTCCTTCAGGTTTCTGAAAATGGATTTCGCTAGGAACTGTTTAGAATTAGTATTCCATCCTACTAGAAGGGCACGACTACAGAGATACTTGCTTAACTGGGCTAAGAACTATGAATGCGGATTTACGGTGAAAGAACTTCAGCGTTTGATAACAGCTGCAAGCTCAGCATATATTCAGCGAAGAAAGGAACCACGGAGGAGTAAGGTATTGGTATTGTACCTGCAGCGTGAAGCCTTCGATAAGGTAAGAGCTCTCTGGCTTGGCGGGCAGAGCAAATTGAAGCCCAGACCTATAGTGAGCCATAATAGGGTGATGGTTAAAATCGCAGAAAAGTGCAGGGATTCATTAAGGGAAGCAATAGACATTCTTACACACTCTCGTAATTTAGAGAAAGTTGCTGTGATTGACAAAATCAAGAAGTTTACTTATGATTAGTTTTAGGTGCTTAGTTAAGGTTGCAGAATTTGTTTCCGAATTAATAGAATTCGCAGAAAGTATATAAGCTAACTATACGAGTTACAAGATGGCCGGGCCGCCCGCCTCGGAGACACGCCCCCATAAGGGGGTCGAGCCCGAGGTCGGTGGTTCAAAACGGGCTGGCCGCTGACCTCCTATTTTCTTCCCCTTTAGGTTAGGGAGAGATAGGATGTTAACACTTTATATTGAGTTAAAGTAATGTGAATGGTGTGATGTTCGTAAATCGAAGTAAGTTTGTAGCGATTAGTGAGGTTAGAATTCATGCTCATGTGTGTGGAGATGGTCATCTTTATACTGAGAGGGGTGATTGGGGAACAAGGTATGTGATTGAATATACGAATAAAGATTGAGGCCTCATTGAGGAATTTGTTAACGATGCAAAACATGCATATAAGGTATCTCCTACCGTTATTTGGCGTCAAAATAAACACTCCTATGTCGCTCGGTTTAAATCGAAACAAGCCTTTCAGAGACTGACAGGTCTAGGAGCTGGGTCGTCGAAGAACTGGAGAATTGATATTAAAGCTCTTGGTGAGAACGAATTTCTGGTAGTTAACTGGTTGAGGGCGTTCTTTGACGACGAAGCCTATGTCGACGTGAGTACGAAAAGAATTGCTGTCACATCTGTTAACCTCGCAGGATTAAAGGATGTTTCCGTATTACTTGAATTTATTGGAATAAAATCCTGTATATATAAAATAATGCGTGGCAGAGCTTTTAAACTTGTAATATCAAGAAAGCAAAATCTTTTAAAGTACGCTGAAAAAGTAGGGTTTAAGTCAAGCCTAAAATCAATAAAATTAGCATCAATTCTCTAATCATTTCATTATCTATCTCCTAACCACAGTTAGTCAGAGAAACGTTTAAAAGAGCAACAACCAACCTATCTAATGGTCAGCGGCCAGCCCGTGAGAGTCCACCCCCCGCTACCAGTGTGTGGATGCCCCCCACCACTTCCTTCTTCTTGATTAATGCCGTTCTACGATTGTAGTCGATAATGAATTTTGAGATTTAAAGTATAATTGTTTACAGAACTAAGATCTACAAGTATCGAAAATTCAAAGAGTAGACCGGAGTCAGCCCCCGCGTATTCCGTGTCCTGCGTGTTTTGTTGGTTTTGTTGGTGGTATTGGGCCTGGTATGTATTCTACTGTTGGGCGTGTTGGTTTTTCTTGTGGGTATAGTTCCATGAGTTCGTATATTTCGGGTGGTAGTTGTGTTTTGATGTTTAGTCCTAGTTCTTGTAGGTCTTCGGGTGTTATTGGCCAGTCGTGTGTGTATGTGCCCATGACTAGTTTTTCGATTACTTTCTGTATTTGTTGTGGTGGTAGCTTGTCTTCCAGTAGTTTTGTTATTAGTTTCTTTGTTTGGTTGAGTGCTTTTTCTGCTATGTCTGCCATGATGAGTGTTTGGTCGCTGACTTTGTCGATTCCTTTTTCCTTGACTGCCCTTATTATTGAGGGTGCGGGGTATTGTCCTGTTTGTGTTGTTAGTTGCGGGTCTACTGGACCTAATACTGCGTCTGGGTCCATCCATATTTCGTCTGCTGCTAGAGCTATTAGCGTGCCTCCGCTCATTGCGTAGTGGGGTACTATGACTATTTTCTTTGCTGGGTGTCGTTTCAGTGCCATGGCTATTTGTGATGCTGCCAGCATTAAGCCGCCTGGGGTGTGCAGGATTATTGCTATTGGTTGGTCTGGGGGTGTTGACCTTATTGCCCTAAGTACTTGCTCAGAGTCCTCTATGTCTATGAACTTGTATACGGGTATACCGAATAGACTTATCCTCTCCTGCCTGTGGATCATGGTTATTACTTTCACGCCGAGCCTTGCCTCCATCCTCCTTATTAGTGCGGCCCTAGCATTCCTGAGGGACAGGTACTTCAGTTGAGGCGATATGAATGTTAGGAAGATCCAGAGTAGGAAGAAGAGCCACAGCAGGTCAGCGAAGCTGGGGTAGATCCCTGAAGTAACATCAGACAAATTCCCACCAACCTAATCCTTACTCATGAAGTTATTTAAACTTCCGACCATGATACCATCAGCTGCAGTAATCACTCCTATATTAATCCCGCCGCCCCCGAACCCACTTGAGTAAGCCAGCCTGACCCTCACTCCTCCTAGGTAATTTAGCTTTAAGGGAAGCAACGAACTCCTCCCAACTCAACTCGCCGGAAACCCACGCATTAACCTCCTCCCCCAACCCAGAGAACAGGGAGAGGAAATCCTGCCACCTGACACCCAACCCCTTCAGCTCCTTCCCCCAATAACCCCATAAGTACTTAGGCAACCTATTACCAAACCACAGAACATACCTAGCGCTAATACCTGAGGACATGAGGCTCCTAGCAAGCTCCTTGAGCTCCTTCGGCTCCGGAGGCGTGACGAGCTCGGACAGGCCCTCCCACCAATCATAACACACGACTTAAACGCTATTATACGCTTCCCACACCGGAAAGCATGTTTAAGCCTTACCCACAGAAATATGATTAGGGGTGAAACCTTCTTGAGCAGAAAACCAAGCGGCCTCCATATAGGCCCGGCAGGAATACCGCACTCAACAAAGAAGAAGTCAACACCGGAAGGCGTTAGGAGGGTGGCTGAGCTAGGCCTTGACGCCATGGAAATAGAGTTCGTCAGAGGAGTAAGGATGAGCGACAAGTTAGCCGAGGAAACAAGGAAGGCGGCCGAAGAAACTGGCGTTATACTAACCGTGCATGCCCCATACTACGTCAACTTACTCTCAAGCGACCCAGCTAAGGTCGAAGCATCGATGAAGAGAATACTTGACTCAGCAAGGGTAGGGTACAAAGCGGGCGCGTGGTCAGTTGTCTTCCATCCTGGGTACTACGGAAAAACACCCCCCGAAGAAGGAGTCAGGAGGGTCAGGGAAGCAGTCAAGAAAATAACCAAGCAACTTAGGGACGAAGGAATAGAGGTCTGGGTCCGCCCTGAAACCATGGGAGGACTAGCTGAGATAGGTTCACTAGAGGAAGTCATAGACATGGTGGACGGAATAGACAACGCATCAATAGCCATAGACTTCGCACACCTCTACGCCAGAAGCCTGGGGAAATTCAACACCTACGAGAAATTCTCCGAAGCCCTAGAACTAATAGAGAAGAGGCTCGGCAACGAAGCACTGAAGAACATGCACATACACATGTCCGGCATGGAGTACGGCCCCCGCGGAGAAAGAAAGCACCTAAACCTCCACGAATCCGAATTCCAGTGGGAAGGCGCGCTAAGAGCACTCAGAGACTTCAACGTTAAGGGAGTCCTAATCTGCGAATCACCCTCACTAGAGGACGACGCACTCAAAATCAGGAACGCATGGCACAAAATACTAAGAAGCAAACCAAAACCACGGCGCATAGCGTGAGGCAATCACTCCCTACACTTACCCTTAAGCTCCTCAGGAATACAGATACCGTACCTTCTAAGAGCCTCACAGATCTTATCAACAGGGATAAAGGCGGAACCACCAGACTTCAACCTAATAAAGTAAGACCTACCAACCAACCTGATCTCAGCAGCTTCCTCACACACATCCAAATCCTCAGCACTCAAAGGCAAACCCATTACAGAGCACCCCACACCATAACTACAATACCCTTTATAACGAAGCCGACTTCAAGTAAGTCACACAGAGCTTCAGGTGAAAAAGAAACTTAGAGCCAACACGCACGCAGGAATCAACAGCCAAGCAACAAACGCTACGTAAGCATGAAACCTTAATTCACGGCGCGCTTCTCCCTTAGCTTAATCTCACGAAGGTACTGTATGGCCGCGGCGATACTGCCCCTACTACCTACTATGGCTCCCCACCTCTCCCTAAACTTCGTCGGCACTAACGGCCTGACACGCTTCTTAATCCTCCTAGGCACGTAAGTAGCCTCCATACCCCTCAGGCCAAAGGTTCCGTCAATCATCTCAACCACTACGTCACGCTCAATCAGCCGCACCAATACCTTCCTAAGCCTATCCTCACCAGCTAACCCGCTTAACTCCTTCCTCAGCTCCTTCCAAGTAACAGGCCTTCCCTTCTTCCTTATTATATCGACAACCAACCTCTCTAGCTCCTCATCGTCAGGCGCCCTAACCACCAACACATCCTCGTCCTCGTAAACAACCTCTAGCTCCTTGGGTTTTGTTTTAACTGCCATTTCTTTCACCCCATTAAAGTATAATACTGCACCGTTCTATATAAATGTTCGACATAAAACAAACTAACTAAGACAAGCAGAAGTCAGCACGTCAACCACACCGCCGATTCCGCAGCACTAAATAAACGGTACCAGCCTTTTAAGCTGTATCGCCACCAACTAAGGTATCGGTGAGGACTTTCATGCGGGACATAACGCTGATAGCCTCGATACCGTACGGCAGTAAACCAGAGGTTCTTAAGAAAATACAGCTAATTAAGTCATACCTGAGGGACGAGGTCGGCCTGAACGTTCACCTGATCGTTACGACGGGTAAAGGCGAGCCAAAGATCATTGCAATGGGGGAAGTCATAGAACTAAGTGAAGACCTAGCGACCCTAATATACAAGATCACCTCAAAGCTGGCAACCGATGTCAGCGACCCTAAATTCCTGGATAAAGTCGCCGCAGGCCTCACAGTCGAGGAGTAAAGAGATTATTCAACAAATGAAAAAGTATTCCTCTGTTTATCCCCTTATTGGCGGTTCAAGGTAACAAAGTGTCCTTTCCCACCCTCACTGTTTTACTTAATTGATATAAACTTATAAGTCATCCTTTAACATGAACTTGAGACTGGGGTGGGTTAAATGCTCACAGACATAAGGATATTCGCCATCGAACTGCTTCGGTCTTATAAGAAGGTGTTCAAGTATAAGGACTTAGAGGCAATTACAGGACTTCCAGCGCCCGCTCTATGGAGGTATATTAACATGAAGATCATGCCGAGCGCGGAGAGGGCGCAAGAACTTGTCAAGAAGTTAACGCAGCCTCAAGTAATAGACCGGGTACTCAGAGATAACATCATAGAGGTTGGAGACAACATCTACAATCTTTCGAAAGTAATATACAACCCATCACTACTCAAGATATTCGCGTACCTAGCCTACAGGGAATTTCACAAGTACAACATAACGGCGGTCGCCACGGTCGAGGTGGACGGCATCCCCATAGCGGTTAAGGTGGCGAGCGTGCTGGACACTAGTCTAGTGATCGCAAGGAAGAAGCCCGAGTTCGGCATCAAGGAGTACTACCAGACAAGCTACCTAGCAAGGGATCCGCCAGCAGTCGTAAACCTATTTCTGCCTGCATCATTCCTGAGCGTAAGCGACAGAGTACTCATAGTTGACGACCTTCTAAACACGGGCAGGACATCCAGGGCACTGATAAAGCTGATCAAGATGGCTGGAGCAACACCCATAGGACTGTTCTCGATAGTGGCGGTCTCTGACCGATGGCGCCAACTCATTGAAGGGGAGTTAGAGAAGATCTACGTTGTGAAGCAACTCCCCGGTGAGCGTGAGTTAGTCTGAGGGCGCATAACAGGAAAAGAATACTGAAGCAGGCAATCCCCAACGCTTTCTCAGCAGCACTTATCATCGAGGCCGCCGCACCCGGAAAGCTAAGCACGGTTAGCAGCACGGAAAGAGTTAAGGACCTGAATTTCATTAAATTCGCAATCAGCGCCCCAGTGATACACGACGTAGTCACCCGTAGCGTAAACAACGCGTTAAAGGGGAGCCCCCTTAACCTAGGTAGGCTCACACTCTACGGCATCAGGAGAATCATGCGTAATCCACTAATCAAAACAAACACAGCCTTAGGCTACCTACTACTTAGCATACCGTTATCCTACGCTATAGGGTTAACATTAAAAGAGGACGGTGGTGACCTTAGGAATATAACTGCGGCGATCAGATCACGCTACCCAACCATAGTGGCGGAACTCAAGAAAGAAAAAATCAATCACCTCTACACAGCCATTAAGGTAGCCAGTGAAGGGCACCTAGGAAAATTCATTGGGGCAGTACCTAGCGTTGATGACGACGTCACCTCAGCAAAAGTTAGCGTGTGGGACGCCATGGCGAGTTCAGCGTGCTACGACATAGTGGCCTACGACCTCACACACGGGTTCAGCACTACATTACTCGCACTGAATAAGCTACTGAGCTTAGCTGAAAGACCTGATGAGTTACTGGAGGCCATACCACGCCTTCAAGCACGCATGCTCTCTGAGATGCCTGACACGTTAGTACTTAAGGTGTGGGGCTTACCTACAGCATTACTCCTAAGCAACATTGCAACCAAGCTCGAACCTGGTGAGGATGATTGGAGAACTATAGGTCAAGCCCTCAGGAACATGGGCGTGAACCCGGGAAGCACCTCAGACATTATGTGCGCCGCGATAGCGCTTTACTTGGTGAGAAGCCTTGCCAATAGCGGTAGTAGCTAACCCACACATTAGGACACGGAAAGAACTACTGAAGCTCGCACAGGGGCTTCAAGGCACAGAAGCCACAGCAACCATAATAATAGGTAACTTAGGGCTAGACCCGGAAGAATATTCTAAGTACCTGCCCAATACCTACTTCTTAAGCGGTGCTGAAGACGACATACGGATCACTAAGCAAGCAAGGAAGCTTAACGCGCTACTGGACGGGAACATTATTGAGCTAAACGGCATTACGGTCGCTGGAGTAGGCGGCATAGACCCTCACCAGAACATGGAGCGCATACTGAGGTTAGTAAAGAAAGAAACACTGAGCAAAAGAGTCAATGTTACCTTATCCTATCACCCACCCAGAGACTGTGGGGACCTCATAAAAACCATTAAAGTACGGAGAGGGCTCGATGAACTGAGAGTATTCATCAGAGAGCTACAGCCTTTAGTCCATGTATGCGGCGGCGAGTACCTAGACACATGCTTGATCAGCATCACGAGAACATACGTGCTGGGTAAGGGTGAAGCATTCGCCTTAATCCACGAGGATGAAGGAACAATCACTGTTAAGGTACTACCTTTAAGGTCTAGGCGTATGACCTAAAGTTCCCTCGCCATTAACCATGCGTCCTCACCATCCAAGTAGTACTTTCTCAGATGCTTTACCTTCCGGAAACCAAGTTTCTCGTAGAGACTTATTGCTGCCTTATTGCTAACGCGTACCTCTAAGTAAACCTCGCTAGCGCCGTAGATCTCTTTAAGTCTCCTCATAGCCTCCAGCATGAGCTTCCTTCCTATACCGCGCCTCCTGAACTCGGGAAGCACCGCAATACTTACTACATGCCCAAGTTTCTTGAAAGGCTTCCAATACACGTATCCTAAGCCACGATCAACTCTTGTCATAATGTACCCAACTATCTTCCTATCAACCTCCGCAACCAAGAATGCCTTACCCCACAAACGCAGGTGATCTCTCCAGAAGTAGTCTGGGTAATGCTCGGGGAGGGTCTCGAGATTAATACGGATTATCTTGGGGAGATCCTCCTCCTTAGCCTCCCTAATAATTACTTCATTGCCTTCTTCATTGCCCAACAACCGCACCTTGATTTAGTTTATTACTGCGTCATAATAACTTTAGTTAGTGTGGGTACACATGCCTCTAAGGGAACCGCCCTACCATCCGGCCCAGGAGATAGAGGGAACTAAGGTACCCGTACTTTCAGGGAGGAGGATTGCATTCGGATTAACGGGCTCGGTAGCCATCTACAGATCCGTCGACGTTATGAGGGAGTTAATCCGGAGAGGAGCTGAGGTCTACGCCGTACTAAGTGAGGCGGCCACAGAACTCGTGAGACCAGCATTAATCGAGTGGGCCACTGGTTCTAAAGCATTCACGAGTTTCGCTGGCGAGACTGGTCACGTTGCCTTAGGTAGAACCTGTGACTCCATGGTGATCGCGCCAGCCACGGCAGACATACTCTCTAAGATAGCACACGGAATATGCGACAACCCAGTCTCACTAACTGCAGTGGATGTGCTTGGGCTGGGTAAGCCACTAATAGTTGCGCCAGCCATGCACCGCGGCCTCTGGAAATCCCCGCCAGTAGTGGAGACTATCAAGAAACTTGAGGAATTCGGCGTCACGATAATACCGCCAGTGAGCCTCGAGGGCAAGGCAAAGTACCCCTCAACAGAGGACGTTGTTGCTGCTGTAGAGGCCATAACGTTAAGGGGTAGAGACCTTAGAGGACTTAGAATGCTTGTTGCTGCCGGACCCACCCGCGAGTACCTCGATAATGTGCGGTTCATAAGTAACCCCAGCTCAGGAAGGATGGGTATCGCCGTAGCGCGTGAAGCGTTCTTCAGGGGAGCACAGGTAACCCTCGTGCACGGCCCCTTAAGCGTCGGTAAACCTCACTACATACGAAGTGTGGGTGTCGAGACAACGGAGGAAATGCTCCAAGTAATAGTCGGGGAATTATCTGGAAACAAATACGATGTCATCGTAATGGCTGCCGCTCCCGCAGACTTTAGATTCGGCAGAAAATTCAGCGGGAAAGTAAGAACTAAGTCAGGCTCCATCACCGTTACGTTAGAGCCCACACCTAAGATCGCTGCTGAAGTTAGAAAGCGTTTCAAAGGTCTCCTAGTGGGTTTCGCGGCTGAATGCGTTGCTGGAGACCTAAACGCCTTAGCGGAGGCAGCCCAACACAAAATGCGGGAGAGGGGTTTCGACATCATCGTGGCTAACGACGTGTGCGCTGAGGACTCCGGCTTCGCAACAGAAACGAATGAAGTGCTGATAATAGTGAAGGGTAAGGAGCCTGAACACGTCAAGTTAACGTTGAAGTCGGAGGTAGCTCGCAGAATATTGGATGCCGTTCGAGATGAGGTTTATGCAGGAGGTCACGATCCGAGTTCCGCTTCACGTTAGCGGGTTTTGGGTACCTTACTACGGCCCGACACCAACGCTGACAGGATCCGTCGGCGTCGGGCTGACATTGAAGCCTTACCTTACAGCCAAGGTTACTGATGACATGGTCTTGCTAAATAACGTTAAGATTCAAGGAGGGTTAAGGAACTCTATAGCTAGGTTAACAGGTGTTGAGCGTTTCGGCGTTATTGCGGAGGCTCCCGCTAAGCTTGGAGAGGGTTTCGGGTTGAGTGCCGCCTTAGCCATAGCTATGGCTATCTCAGCACAGCTAGCATCCCAAGGCAAGCTAAGTTTGAAGGATGCACTGCGACACGCACACATTGCTGAGGTCGAGAACCTCACAGGCTTAGGTGATGTGATTGCTGAGGCGTTAGGAGGCGGTCTTGTAGTGCGTGTTAAGCCTGGCCCTCCAGGCTTAGGGGAGGCCTTCAGCATTAAGGTAAGGGACAGGATCGGTGTGAGCACCGTTCTCATAGGGAGAACAACCACCCCCGAGATGCTTAGGGACTTCGCCGGGCGGATAAGTCTCTATGGAAGAGAAGCCATAGCTAGGTTCCTGAAGGACCCGGGATTAGAGGTTTTTGCTGAAAATGCCCGGTTCTTCAGCAGGCTTACAGGTATGATGCGTCCCGAGGTAGAGGGTAGAGTTAGTGATATTCTTAGGCAGACATTGAGGAGTGGATGTGTAATTAACTTCTTTGTTAAGAAGTCCTTACTCGTCGTAATCCATGGGTCAGAGTGCTTAGATGAGGTCACACGCAAGTTAAGTACGCTTGGAAGGGTTAGGTTATTAAGTATTGCAGGGGAAGGGACGTCGGTGCATGGAGCTTGACTTGCTGGGTACCCAAGAGTCATCCAAGGTATGAGTCCTTGATTACGCGGGAGAAACTCATCCAAGGCTTCGAGGAAGGCTACGTGGCGGTGGCTGGACTCATAGCCCACGGCAGGGGAGAGTGCTTTGACTACCTAATAGGTGAGCACACCATAGAACCAGCTGTTAAGGCCATACGGGCGGCTACTGCCGCCCTACTCCTAGCTAAGCACCCAGTAATCTCAGTTAACGGAAACGTAGCCGCACTAGTACCTGAGGACATCGTTAGGTTAGCGGAAGTCACCGGAGCTAAGATCGAGGTGAACCTATTTTACAGAACCGAAGAGCGGGCACGTAAGATCGCTGAGGTGCTAAGGAAGGCCGGCGCTAAAGAGGTGTTAGGGGTTGATGACGCTACAGCCACGATCCCTGAACTAGAAAGCGAAAGGAGGAGGGTTAGCCCTAAAGGCATCCTAATAGCTGACGTCGTCCTCGTACCTTTGGAGGACGGTGATAGGACGGAGGCATTACGGAAGCTCGGTAAGACAGTAATTACCATAGACCTCAACCCACTATCACGCACAGCTAGGGCAGCGAACATAACTATAGTGGACAATGTTGTTAGGGCTATGCCTAAACTCGTTGAGGAAGCATCAAGGCTCCGAGAAAGTAGGAAGGAGGAACTGGAGAGTATATTAAGGGACTACGACAACAACGCCGTCCTACAAGACGTGCTGAGGCATATCGTCAAAAGACTAAAGGAATTAACTAGGGGGAAACTCACTCTTGACTTCTAACCTTCACACATCATCCCTTGACGTCTTTCCTCACAGCTAGTTTCTCATGGAGCTTGCTGAGTTCTTCCTCGCTCATGCTCCAGTATTCACCTTCCGCGGGGAAAGTGCCTTTACGCACGTCTTCAGCATACCTCCTGAGAGCATCAATCATTACGTTGTACAGGTCAGCATACTTACGGGCGAAGGGTGGGGGAGTGGGGTTTAAGCCTAGCACATCGTGAATCACGAGTATCTGCCCGTCACAGTTAGGGCCTGCACCAATGCATATCGTAGGTATGCGTAGTTCCTTAGTTACCTGCGCCGCTACCTCAGCAACGGTATTCTCGATCACTACCGAGAAAGCACCGGCGTCCTCCAGAGCCTTAGCGGCTTCGATTACCTCCACGGCGTCCTCAGCTTTCTTACCTCTAAGCTTGTAGCCTCCTAGGACTAGGTAGCGTTGAGGGTTAAGGCCAACATGACCCATCACCGGTATTCCTGCCTTAACCATTGCCTCAACCTTATCTAAGATCTCCTCACCGCCCTCAACCTTAACCGCGTCTGCCCCCGCCTTCAGGAGTTTGCCAGCATTACGCACAGCCTCCTCCCGACTAATCTCGTAGCTCAGGAACGGCATGTCAGCAACAACCAAGGCTTTCGGTGACGCATTAACTACTGCCTTGAGGTGATGCATGATATCATTCATGGTCACAGGCAAGGTTGAGGAGTACCCCAGCACCACCATCCCTAATGAATCACCCACCAAGATCCCGTCAATACCTGCCTCATCCACTACCTTAGCTTGGTAGTAAGTGTACGCAGTAACCATAACTATCCTCTTGCCTTTCTTCTTCATCTTAATGAAGTGGTGAGGAAGTATCTTATCATTCATCGCAGTCATCGCCAATATATTGGGAGTAACGCTAAATTAATGTTACCGTGTCATGCTACGGGATCGAATTCTCTCCAAGGACTTCACGATATTCCAAAGAGTATAATTAACTAGGCATGCCCTACCGACCTTAAGGCCCTCCAAGTACACGGAACCATTTATGTAGTCGACCTCGGTCCGCCTCCCTGACCTTACATCTTGAAGCATGGATGAGTAGTTCTCAGCAGTGTTTCTAGCAACACTAAGTAACGCATTCGCTGGGTCCTTAGGTAAGAACACACCCTTAGCGATCGCTACCTCCTTAACCTCATTGGCAGCGGCTAATGCAACGCTTCTGGCGTAGGCATCATCACTCACAACCCCATTCTTAACGCCAAGTATGGCTGTTACTGGATTAATTCCAGCGTTAATGCCTAGCTTAACCCATCTATAGCCCTCACTCTCGTCAACGTAGATGAAGTTAATTACGCGCAGTAACTCCGACACATGCTTGGCGACTGCGTGAAGCGTTGATGGGACTCCCTTACATTTCGGCCCGACGTAACTTGGGCCAATACCTGTGAGGCGAACCTCATGCCTACTAACGCGGTTAGCTCCGAACCCGATGATGGCTTGCAAAACGTTGTTCGGACCCACGATCTTCTCCGCGAGTTCCGTAGAACCTAAACCGTTCTGGCACATAACCAGGATGGAATCCTTATTGAGCAACCTAGGGAGCTTGCTTAACACGTTCCTAACGTTATATGCTTTGACACAGATAAAGGCGAGCCCTATCGAACCTGGTTGAATACTATCGTACGTTGTATGTAGACCCTCAATAATTCTTTCCCCTTCACTCGGTATCTCTACCTTAACCCCATGCTCCCTATAGAGCTCAGCTACTCGGGCATTCCTGTGGATTAATACTGGCTTAATGTCCGCTTCATTTAACGCGTAGGTAATAATAGAACCTACAGCACCTACCCCAATGACGGCGACACTACCCTTAATTAGGTCACGTGCGATCAATTTCCTCTATACCTGTACTTACTCTCCTTAACTCCCTACTAGGCTTTACCTCGCTGGTTCCAGCACTGCTAACACTGCGTTCCGTAACCCGTGAGAGTGTGAGGGCTTGCCTCGCTAGTTTCATGAGCGTGGTTGCCTTGCTTATGAAGTCTGAATACTTGTTCCCATGCTTGCCGACTTCCTTCATAACCTTAGCGACCACTGGCAACTCATTCATAATTATCTCCCTAAGCATTTCCCTGTCCGTGCTACTTAGCCTGCCCTTCCTGCATAGGGCCTTAACCTTTGATAATAAGAAATCTATGTTCACGACCTCCATCTGAAGCTCGAGAACATAGGTCTCGGGGTCATCTATCTCGTTGATAATGTCTTCGTTTGACCCGTAGTCACTAAGGACGGTCTCCACGGCCTCGCGGTCAGTAAACACGTACCAGTGCTGGGCCACCGATTTGTAGGAGGTTTCGATAATGCCGTACTCTCGCTCCAGTATCCGAAGTAACTGGTTTGGGTTGTATCTGAAGCCCCACTCACGAAGCTTCATTACCAAGCCTCTAAAGTCGAAATCCCCGGGATACTTTCTTCCTTCAGCACGGTACTCGTCGGCAGCTTCAAGCGCTGCCCTGAGAACGTAGTAGGCCCTATCACCATACTTCAGAAGAGCTTCCTGCACTAAGGACTCGGTAATCGATACCACTACCTCCCTCCCTTCCCTCCTACACGTCTCTACGTTTAATAAAACCGGATTTAATGAAGTGTTTTACAAGACCCTGTGTCTAGGTATTAATACGGTATTACCGCCATTACCTTATGCTCGCGCTTACCTCACCAGACCTATATATTGGTTAAACACTCTCTTTAATGGCGAGGAAAGGAAATGCCCGGTAACGGCTACGCCATTAAGCTTGAAGGAGTCGTGAAGACCTTCGGGAAAAAAGTACGGGCATTGAAGGGAATATCTTTCACAGTACCTAAGGGCGTTATCTACGGTATCCTAGGCCCTAATGGGGCCGGTAAAACAACGACTTTAAGAATAATAGCTACGCTGGTTCGACACGATGAGGGCGTGGTTGAGGTCTTAGGCCATAGATTACCAGAGGAAAGAACTAAGGTGCGGGGACGGATCTCATACCTTCCAGAGGACGCAGGCCTGTATCACAGACTAACGGGATGGGAGAACCTGCTGTATTTCGCGATGATTTATGCTGACGACATGGAGTCAGCTAAGGAGATAGCTGCTCGCGGAGCCGAGCTTGCGAGGTTACCTGAGAAGGATTTACATCGCAAAGCATCTGAGTACAGTAAGGGTATGAGTAGGAGGGTGGCGTTGGCGAGAGCCTTAATGATTGATGCCGACCTAGTATTGCTTGACGAGCCCACCTCCGGGCTCGATGTTTTCTCTGCCTACACCATAAGAAGAACAATAAAGGAGTTCGCCAGGCGTTCAGGAACGACCGTGCTTATGTCATCGCATAACATGCTTGAGGTTGAGGAACTGTGCGATAGGGTTATCCTAATTAATAAAGGGAGCATCGTTGCTGAGGGTGAACCAGAGGAGCTTAAGCACAGGGCTAATGCCTCTAACCTTGAGGAGGCATTCATTAAGTTAGTGGGTGACTTTGATTGAGGAGGTCGTTATACCCGGTCGTCTGGAAGGAGTTGCGAGATATGGCTAGGGATGTCAAGACGTTAGTCGCCATATCCCTCCTTCCGCTACTTATGATGCCGTTAATGGGTGTCACCTCAATCTATGTTCAAACTCTGCAACAGGGTGTTGCTGTGGTGATTAATGAGGATCCGGGGACGCTTACCATAGGTAACGCCACCTTCTCCACGAACGACCTTGCGAGCAGCATCGTAGCTGCGCTTAAGTCTAAGGGCTTTAGAGTGCTAAACCATAGCATTAAGTCTTGCGACATAATGATCATTATACCTAAGGGGTTCAGGGCAAACCTCTCTTCCCTTACTAGGGTAGCTCTCATTAGAATCGTAAAGTCTGTTAGCTCAGCTAAGAGTAATGAAGGGGAGAACACTGTTCAGTCCGTTCTAGGTAGCTTCGCGCGTAAGGTAGCTGAGGCGAAGGTAAGGTACTTGGGGGCTCTCGCCAGGAAACCCGTAATCCCTGATTCCGTCTTGAACCCCATAGTATACACTACGGTGTTGGTGGGTCCCTCAGGCACCACTGTCAGTGTTGAGGAGAGCTTCCGCGTAATGCTGGGCCGTATCCTCGCTTTTTCGCTGGTGTTCGTCACCACGCCGTCAATAGCCTACATAACGGACTCCGTG
>JAMOOZ010000324.1 GCA_027064885.1 Desulfurococcales archaeon | reverse complement strand
GGAGCCCGGCGTGAAGACTAGTTTTACTACTTGTAAATGGGCCTTTAGCTCTATGACTGTCAAGTAGTATATGCCGTAGATGATTAGCCAAAGCCAGCGCACTGGGTTGAATACCTTACTGGGCCTGGATACTACTACGTCGGCGAAGAGTATTCCGACGAATATACTGGCAATTATTCCTAGGACTACTTCGAACAACGAGTATGAGCCGGTATAGACTATGTAGAGTACGGTCAGGGGTATTATTAGTGCAAGTATAGCGGCTGCTCTCCTCACTTCTCCTCACCCCTCTCCTCACGAATCTTTTCTTCTAGTAGGCGGGTATCCAGTGTACCATACTTCTGGTAGAGTAGTATGAGTACATAGCCGAGGAAGACTAGTACCGCCAGCCCGATGACTATCGCTGTAACCACTAGTACCTGGGGTATTGGGTCTACTGCCTGCTCGGCGAAGTCCTGTAGCTGTGTAGTATTAGCCTCGACGGGCTCCGTGAAGGATACGCCGGGGAAGACTGGGGGTTTTACTAGTCCATGCCTCATTCCTATGAAGACTGCTATTAGGTTGCCAGTGTCGCTTAGAATGCTTAATAGTATTAGTTTCTTGGTTAGGTGGGGCCGGGTAGCCATACCGTAGATGGTGATGGCTATTATCGCTATTGTGACTGCGTATATGTATCCCCAGATAAACATGCTTAGTGGATCGCTCATTTTTCTCCAGCCTCCAAGCTCTTCTTAAACTCCCTCGGCGGGAGGGACATTATGAGGAATGCTAGGCTGAGCCCGGCGGAGACGGCTAGGAACTCGGCGAGGTTGAGGAATATCAGGGTGCCGCTGTAGAGTATCATCCCCATCCCGGGTATTGTTAACAAGTAGCCGAAGGACATGGGTGCCCATGGCTTCTCCTGGTTCTGGATAATATATGTCTGGACTCCCTGGATCCATCCCATTACTGGAAGCGTCAATGCCACGATCGATATTATTATGAGTCCTAGGGTACGGAATCCTAGTAGCCTGCTCTTACTCCAACCCCTTCTAAAGAGGAATCCGGAGCCTAGGGCGACTACTGCGAG
>JAMOOZ010000323.1 GCA_027064885.1 Desulfurococcales archaeon | reverse complement strand
GACCGCCCTGCTCCGGGTACCTGTTAAGGCAGATTCCGTGGTCGTCTATATAGGTAACCAGTACTACGCAGAAGTAAGCCCCGACATCGCCAAGGGAATTGTTGAGGAACAGGTCAAGAGGGTCGAGGACGACGTAAAGTCCATCGAGAAGGAGATCGAGAAAGCCAGCAGGGAGCTAAATGAGCTGGAGGCGTTTATAAACAGTGTGGTATCGGCGGCTAGGCAAGCAACAGCTAGGGGTAAGGAGGAGAAGCCCTCTAGAGAGTGATGAACTGAAAGGGAAGGCTTATGTTCGGGAAGATAGGTAAGGCCCTCAAAAGTCTCACAAAGAAGGTCTCTGCGGCAATATCCACAAAGGAACTAACTGAAGAGGAATTTGACGATATATTCGATGAATTCAGCATACAGCTCCTTGAAGGAGACGTGGCCTATGATGCGGTAGAGGAGCTCCGGGAGATCCTTAAGAGCAAGCTCGTAGGACTCAAGCTCCCGAGGTTCAAGGGCGGTGAGAAGGTTGTTGAGGAAAGAATAAGGGAGGCGCTACGCGAGCTCCTAGCCAAGGGCAGGCCCGAGAAAGACCTGATCATGCTTGTCAAGGAAGGCCCTCGCCCATACAAAGTAGTTTTCATGGGAGTGAATGGGGTCGGAAAAACGACCACCATCGCTAAGGTAGCTAACCTTCTTCGCAAGAACGGATTATTGTCTGTCATCGTGGCCTCAGACACGTTTAGGGCGGGTGCTCAGGAACAGCTGGCGCTTCACGCAAGAAGGCTCAACATACCCTTCATTAAAGGTAAATACGGTGGCGACCCGGCAGCCGTTGCGGTGGACGGTGTTAGGTACGCTGAGGCCAACAGATTAGATGCTGTTCTAATAGATACTGCTGGCAGGATGCACACGGACAGGAACTTGATGGAGGAGATAAGGAAGATTGTCAGGGTGATAAAGCCTCATATGAAGATACTGGTTCTTGATGCACTAACAGGTAACGATGCGATAAGCCAGGCCAAATGGTTTGATGAGGCAGTGGGCGTGGACGCAGTAATCCTTACGAAGCTCGACGCCGACGCT